>CBDUBB010000034.1:0-12874 GCA_965365265.1 uncultured Flavobacteriaceae bacterium | reverse complement strand
AGCGACCTGTAGTTATTGAGAAGGCTATTGAGGATTGGCCCGCCTATTCCAAATGGAGCCTGGATTACATGAAGCGGGTAGCCGGTGATAAAATCGTACCCCTGTATGATGACCGGCCGGTGGATTACAAGGACGGGTTTAACGAGCCCCACGAGAAAATGCGTATGGCAGACTACATAGATCTGCTGAAGAGGGAGCCAACGCGCTATCGAATTTTCCTTTGGAATATTCTCAAGGAAGTACCCCAGCTTCAGGAGGATTTCGAATACCCTGATTTTGGCCTGAGACTGATGAAAAGCCTGCCCATGCTTTTTTTTGGAGGGGAAAACTCTCATACCTTTATGCATTACGATATCGATCTGGCCAACATTTTTCATTTCCACTTTGAAGGCCGGAAAGAGGTCCTCCTTTTTTCTCAGGCGGAAAACAGGTTCCTTTACAGGGTCCCGCATTCTTTGATTACCCATGAAAGTATTGATTTTGCGGATCCGGACCTTAACCAATGGCCGGCTCTCAGGAACACAACGGGCTTTAAAACCCGGCTGGAGCACGGGGAAGTCCTCTATATGCCCGAAGGATACTGGCATTACATGCGCTATATTACCCCTGGGTTCTCGATGAGCCTGCGGGCCATCGCCAGAAACCCCAGGAACCTCAGCAAGGCCCTTTACAATATCTTTATAATGCGGCATTATGACAACCTGATGCGCAGGGTGCAGGGTCAGAAATGGATTGACTGGAAAAACGAGCAGGCCATTGAAAGGACCCATAAGCATTTGGATAGTTCTGCCAAAGAGCCCTCCAGGACGGAGGTTAATCAGATGGGTCCCAACCGAAAATAATACTCAATTAGCAGCGAGCTGTATGCACCTTGTACCTGTGGCCTCCAGGGCCGATGAAAAAAAGTTTATCGAACTTCCGGTCATTCTCTACAGAAACCACAGGACATGGATCCGTCCGCTGGACTCAGATATCCGGGCTGTTTTTGACCCCCGGGCCAACAAAGCTTTCAGCCATGGAGATTGCAGGCGCTGGCTTTTGGAAGAAAACGGCCGTGCCATCGGGAGGGTCGCCGCTTTTATAACAAAACACCCCGGGGATGAGGAAAAAAGTGAGCTTGCATCCGGGATCGGTTTTTTTGAATGTATTGATGATCAGAAGGCGGCCAACCTCCTGCTGGATGCAGCCAGGGAGTGGTTATCCGAACAGGGGGCTACCTATATGGATGGCCCTGTAAATTTCGGCAGGCGCGACAAGTGGTGGGGGCTCTTGACCAAAGGGTTCGACCTGGAGCCGAACTATCAATGCAACTACAACTTTCCATACTATCAGGAACTCTTTGAAAACTATGGGTTTCAAACGTATTATGAGCAGTTTACCTTTCTGAAACAGATCGAGGAACCCCTCAGCCGCAGGCTTGAGTACAAAGCTAATCTCGTGGCCAAAGACCCGGCCTATTCCTTTGAACACCTGAGGATTTCGGAACTGGACCGGTTCACGTCAGATATTATTGAGGTCTACAACAAAGCCTGGGTAAAGCACGAAGGGGTGAAGCCTCTTTCAATGGAACAGGGGAAGGCCATTATAGAAAGGCTCAAGCCTGTCATGGACGAAAAGATCATCTGGGTTGCCTATTATGAGGGAAAACCAGTGGCTATTTTTGTCTGCATACCGGAAGTCAACCAGCTCCTGAAACACGTTGGAGGAAAGCTGGACCTGTTGGGGAAATTGAAATTTTTCTGGAAAAAGAAGACGAGCCGCAACAGGAAAATCCTTGGGATGGTATTTGGCGTGGTCCCTGAACACCAGGGGAAAGGGGTGGACGGAGCAATCATTCACCAACTTAAAAAGGAATTGAACACCCTAAAGAGGTACGAAAGTATTGAGATGAATGGCATCGGGGACTTCAACCCGAAAATGATCATGGTGGTACGCCAAGTGGGGGGATCGGTTTGCAAGGTCCATACTACCTACCGATACCTCTTTGACCGCAACCAGCCCTTTGAACGGATGAAACCCATCCGATAGTATTCAGGCAGTTTTTGCAGGCTCGCCCTGCTTCCGGTCTGGTGGCATGGTTCCAAAAACCCGGTCCCAGAAGGTGTTTGAAACTCCGAAAGCTTTGTCCGGATACCGATAGTGATGCAGGCTGTGGTGCATCCAAAGTTTCTTGAACCGCTTTGGCGGGCGCATCACATGTGTAGCCCTGTGCACGAACGAATACATGAGGTATCCGGAAAAGAAGCCCGGGAAAAATCCAAAGGTAAGCTCTGAAAGGCCCGCTATCCAAAAGATCACGTAGAAGAATCCAAAAAGCGCGGATGCCATAATCAGGCCGGGAACGGGGGGCATCAGAAGGCGTTCCTCATCCCGGGGAAACTTATGGTGTGATCCATGCATGATAAAATGGAATCGCTGTGACCATTTGGCCTCTGTTACCCAGTGAAACAGGTACCTGTGCAGTATGTACTCGGCAAAGGTCCAGAAGAATACCCCAATGGCAAACAAGCCGGCAACGGTCCACGGAGACAATCCAACATAGTTGATTGCCAGTACGATAAGGCCTATGATAGTGATTCCGTATACAATGATATTTTGTACTGGATTCGTTTTTGTCAGGCTCTCGAGGAATGGGTTTTTGAAAATACGCGCCTGACCGTGCTGGAATTCCGTAGTCACTTTTGGTTTCATCTCCCTGCAATTTAGGACGCTAAAATTACAAAAATCAGAATTAAAACTCCCTGTGCCACGGGGATTGTTCATCCATACTCCACCGTAGCCCTGAAGACTACCTGAGGGATTCGTTTTCAAGCTCCCTTGCTTTCTCAAGGATTTTATCGAACTCCCAGCCCCTGTAAAGGAGATAATCAGAAAATTTGCGTAGTTTCTTTTGACGATCTTCCACCCCCGATAATTGCTCCCAGCGCTTTTCTGAGAGGGCGTTGAAGACGTCATCGTAATCTTCCGGCCTGATTTCTCCCAGTGTTTTTCGAATGAGGTAGTCCGTTATTTCCCGCGATTTCAATTCCCTGCGTATGCGCGCTCTTCCCCATCCCTTCTGATGGAGTTTTCCCCTTGAAAATGCCATCGCAAAGCGCTCTTCATTCAGGAAGCCTTCATCGATCAGGTGCACAACAATGGTATCAATGGCTTCCGGGATCATCCCCATGGATTTCAACTTGGCAACCACCTCCTGGTGGCACCGCTCCCGGTAGGCACAGAATGCCTCCATGCGCCTGCGGGCTTCTTCCAGGGTATAGGTTTTTCTTGTACGAAATCCCATGGCAACTTATTTGAAGAGGATCTGGATTTCCTTACCGGAGTACCTGAGAATGCCGGCGTCATTTTCCTTTTTTATAGCCTCTACCCCCTCGACTACTTCTACTGAATCCCTGTCAGACGGGTCCGCATCGAGCACTATCTGCCAGTCTTCCCTGTCTTGCAGGATGCGAAGCATCTTCCTGCCATCATCCAAAGTCTTGTAAAAGATCGAGATACGGTTATCGCCCACTATCACATTTTCAAGAGTAGCCTGATCCCAGGAGGAGGGCATTTGAGGGTGTATGCGGATCTCTTTTCTAGAGGCCATGGGTTCAATGCCAAAAAATTGCCTGACAATCGGAATGGCAAAACTATAGATGTTCCAGGCCTGTACGATCATACCGTAATCAGGGGATACTTCGTACATGCTCCCCGGGAGGGCGTAACTAAAACTACGCGTCATGCGTTGAAGGTAATCCAGTGCCCGGTCCGGATTTCCGTAGTTGTTCTCTGCCACGGCGAGCACCCCGGTAGGAAGGGTCATGACCGCACCCGTATAGGAAAACACCTTACTCCCCTTAAAGGATCCTTCATCCTGCCCGGCTGTCTCATCCCGGTCGATCCCCGTGACGAAAACCCCGAAAGGATTGGTGAACTTACGGGCTGTTTCCAGGGCCTTCAAGGCCTTTTCCCGATCTGCAATTCCCATTTCCATCGGAGTGTTCACCACCCAGTTGTGATGGAGGACAAAGGGTTTTAAAGCATCTTGTCCTGCATCTTTCAGAATACTTTGCCGGGTTTTTTCAAGTTCTTCTACAGCCCAGGGCTTGCCCAGGGTGTCTGCACGTACAATGGCGTCCTCGATCAGGTGTAGTGCCTGTGTGTTGGTACCCATAAAATCGGCATAAGATGCAAATTCCTCAGACCAGAATTCCCTATTGATCTTCTCCTTCAGTTGCACGGCTTTTTGATGGTATTCCATGGCAAGGCTATCTTCCTGCAATTCCCGTGCAATTGACGAGGCATGGGCAAATGCCGCCTGGGTATAGGCAGCTACATCGATCATTTCGCTGTTCAGGCCGTGTATTTCCATCATGCCGAAGCCGTCTGGGAAACCGTTTTTGTTCCCGTCATTTTCTTCCATGAGCCAGGAGAGCCCTTTTCGGATCGTCGGGAAATACTTCCTCAGAAAGTCCCTGTCCCCGTTCCATTTATAGATCTGCCAGATCAGGCTTGCGAACTGGGGGGTCTCATTGATGTTCCCTGGGTTAAATACGGCCCCATTCGTGGACATTTCATGGATAATACGCCCATTGCCATTCACTGCGTTTGAGACGCTGTCCAGCAGGTGAATGGTTTCATAGACGGCGTCCCGCTGTCCGATGGCCATATACCCCTGCAGGGCGTATTCACTGTCTACTCCGAACCACCACGGATAGTCCGGGATGCCCGCCACGATTCCCCGGCCTAGCCCGGGCACCTCGCGGATGAGCCAGTCACAGTTGTATTTGAGCCATTCAAAGGTTTGATTCAGCACTGAGTCCGGGGTAACAAGCCGGGTCCGGGAAGCCAAATCCGCGTATCGGTCCCGTTTCGCAGCCAGTAGTTGGTCTGCGTTCTGCAGTATATTTAAATAGGTAGATTTCGCTGCTGATTCAGAGGTGTAAGACCCGGCTATGGCGAACCGGAGGGACCGGCTTTTACCCACAGGAATACTTAGGCGGCAGGTGATTTCAGATGAGATCCCCTTTCCCTGGTATTGGCGACTTCTCACGGCATGCGAATTACCGGTGCTATCAGAGCCGTAGATGACAAACCACGGATTCAACGAGTCTTTGGCAATCCAGGCATTCAATTCGGAATCATAGGCCGCATGGTCCTTCCCATCCGTCATGCCAGTCCTTTCCCCCAGCCATGTCGGCCTCAGGTCCGCATGCCCCGTAAACCCAAAATCGAGGGAAATGCCCGCATCCCCTTTGTTTTGGAGGACATACTCCAATACCATGCCTTCCTCCCCATCCGGGACGAACTGCCATCGTTCAATGTGAAGGCCCAGGGAGTCGATCTCATACTCATGGCGGCCGGCCATGGGATAACTGGTAAAATGGATGGCGTTTTCCAGAGGGAACCTGGAGCCTCCTATATTCAGGAACGCATCGAATCCATCCATCAATTTTATGGGGTGGTTCCAGATGCCCCCCATTTCCCCTCTGATGTGCCATCCGATTTCGGGGAAACTCCCGTCCTGGTGGCCTACCATATAGACCCGGTCCCCTGCCGTTACATAGGGGCTGTTGAGGTATGTTTCTTTCCCTGAAATCGAGGGGGCATCAGCAAGGAGTTCCCCAAAGGAGGGATCTGATGGAACGCCCTGATTCCCGCAGGAAAGCAGGAGGAAACCGATCAGGGGCAGGGTGAATGCTTTTCCAGGATTCATCTTCACGGGTTTTAGGAATACCCTAAAATACATATTTGGGATGAAGGAAAGGGCTCCAGGATATGGAGCAAAAAAAAACAGCCCCCAAAAGGAGGCTGTTTTTATTTATTGTACCGAGTTGCCTTCCCGGTCGGTAAACCGGTATTCGAGATAGGTATAGGCATCCCGTGGTTGGATTTTGATCCATTTTTTGTGCTCCAGAAACCATTTGGAGCGTATGGATGGAAATCCCTTGGTAAGGTAAGCTGCTATGAAAGGGTGGGCATTCAGAATCAGAAGCCGTTCCTTCCCATTGCTTTTGAGGATCCGTTCCAGTTCGTCGCTTATCTTTTCGATCAGTACGATTGGCGCTTCCACTTCCTGGCCGTCTACACTTGGATTGGCCTCAGTGGTCTTGATATTTACTTCCGGCCTAACCCGCTGTCGTGTGATCTGTACCAGTCCAAATTTACTGGGAGGCAGGATTTTGTGTTTCGCACGGTCGTCCTTCATTTCCTCCCGGAGATGATTGAAAAGCTTCTTCCTGTGCTCCGGACGTGCCATGTCGATAAAATCGACCACGATGATCCCGCCCATATCGCGAAGACGCAATTGCCGGGCAACCTCCGTGGCTGCCAGTATATTTACCTCAAGTGCGGTATCTTCCTGATTCCGGGCTTTGTTGGAGCGGTTTCCGCTGTTCACGTCGATCACGTGCATGGCTTCGGTGTGTTCGATGACCAGGTAGGCTCCCTTACTCATGGACGCAGTGCGTCCGAAAGCCGTTTTGATCTGCCGTTCTATTCCAAATTTTTCAAAAATCGGAACGTTGGAAGCATACAACTTGACGATGGATTCCTTCTCAGGGGCAATTTCATGCAGATAATCCTTGATCTGGTTGTAAAGCGTCTCATCGTCCACCTGAATTCCGGTAAAGGTGTCGTTGAAGACATCTCTCAGAATGGAGGAGGCGCGATTGAGTTCCACCAACACCTTGGATGGCGGACGTGCTTGACGTAATTTTTTGCACATCGATATCCATTTGGACATCAGATTTTCAAGGTCCTTATCTAATTCAGCTACTTTTTTGCCTTCTGCAACAGTCCTGATGATCACCCCAAAACCTTTTGGTTTGATGCTCTGGACCAGTCTTTTAAGGCGATCCTTTTCTTGTTTGCTCCCAATCTTCTGTGAAACGGAAACCCGGTCCGAAAATGGCACCATCACCAGGAAGCGCCCTGCTATGGACAGCTCCGAACTGATGCGGGGCCCTTTTGTGGAGATAGGTTCCTTCACGATCTGGACAAGCAAAGACTGGTTCGCCTTGACAACATCTTTGATGCTGCCGTTTTTATCGATGTCTTTTTCGAGTGGGAAATTTTTAAGGGAGAAATCCTTAAGCCTTCCGGATTGTACCCCTTTGATGAACTTCAGCATGGTTTTGAGCTGCGGCCCCAGATCGTGGTAGTGCAAAAAGGCATCTTTTTCATACCCTACATTCACGAAGGCTGCATTCAAACCGGTCACTGGTTTTCGAATTTTGGCTATCAGGACGTCACCCACATTGAAATTGTGGTCGTTTTCATCCCGGTGAAGTTCAATGAGTTTCCCATCCTTAAGTAAGGCAAAATCGACGGAATTAGAATCGGATCTTACGATTAATTCTCTATTCACCTGAATTGATTTATTCTCACCTTCCCTGTGGAAAATGAGATGATTAAACAATAGTCGTTTACAGGTTGTATCGTAAACCCGTCGAATATCCTTGTAGGAAATTCTATGTCAATGAACGTATTAAAATGAAAAAGTAGTTCTAACAACTACTTTTTCTTGTGTCGGTTTGCTCTTCTGCGTTTTTTCCGCTTGTGAGTAGCTACCTTATGTCTTTTTCTTTTCTTACCACTCGGCATAGCTCAGTTTTAACGGTTACTGCTATTTAACCTGCACATTGGTTTTTACTCCTTCGATAAACACTTTCGCAGGTTTAAAGGCCGGAATATTGTGGGCAGGTATTTTTATAGTTGTATTTTTTGAAATGTTTCTTCCTGTTTTTTCAGCACGGGTTTTGATGATAAAACTTCCAAACCCCCTGAGATATACATTGTCGCCATTCTCCAGGGAAGCTTTAACCTCTTCCATAAAGCTTTCAACTGTGGCCTGTACGTCTCCTTTTTCCATTCCCAGTTTATCTGAGATCTTCGATACGATGTCTGCTTTCGTCATTTTGAATTATCTGTAGGTTTCAGGGTTGCAAATATATAAATATTATTCAATCTATTTTCCTGCTAAATCATTTTTAAGTGCTTAAATACAGTTAGTTTTGAAGCCGGAACAACATGGTATGAACTTTTCGGATCGCATTTTATCCTGGTACCATATTCACAAAAGGGAACTCCCCTGGAGGAAGACCCGGGATCCGTATCGGGTCTGGCTCTCAGAAATCATGCTTCAGCAAACCAGGGTGGCCCAGGGACTACCTTATTATATAAGATTTACAGAACGATTCCCCAAAGTTGAAGATCTGGCAGCTGCCACCGAGGAAGAAGTGCTAAAGCAATGGCAGGGGCTGGGGTATTATTCCCGCGCCCGTAACCTGCATGCCACCGCCCGGACCGTATCCGCAGAATACGGGGGGCATTTTCCGGATTCTTACGGGGAATTGCTCAAACTCAAAGGGATAGGCCCCTATACCGCCGCGGCTATCGCATCCATTTGTTACGACCTTCCCCACCCGGTAGTGGATGGAAATGTATATCGGGTCCTCAGCCGGTACTTTGGGGTGCAGCTACCCATCAATTCAGCCGAAGGGATTCGCTATTTCTCGGACCTTGCAACGGAAGTCATTGACAGGGAGCGACCCGGGGAATACAACCAGGCGCTGATGGAATTCGGGGCCCTCCAGTGCGTCCCTCAGAATCCCGATTGCCAGGCCTGTCCCCTTTCAGGCAGTTGTGAGGCATATGCCAGGGACCTCGTTTCGGCCCTGCCGAAGAAGTTGTCCAGGAAGAAAGTGCGGGAGCGGATTTTCAACTATCTCATGCCTGTGGACCCGCAGTTCCAAACCCGGCTGATCAAACGCAACGACAAGGGGATCTGGCAGGGGTTGTTCGAATTCCCGCTCATTGAGACCCGGGAGGAAGTATCTGATGCGGATATCAGGAATCTGATTAAAACGCATGGGTTCCGGGACCTGACCGCCCCGCGGTCTGTGGTCCGATTTAACCCGAAACCCCTTGTGCACAAGTTGTCCCACCAGCACCTGCGCGTTACCTTTTGGATCCTGCATCTCGAGGGGCCGCTGGAGCATTCGGTCGCTATTTCAGAAATGCATTCATACCCCGTCCCTGTGCTGATTGCCAATTTCATGGAAACCGTTAAAAATTCGTACTTTTGACCCTATACAAATACTATGAGCGGAACACTAAATAAAGTAATGCTGATTGGTCATTTGGGGGACGAGGTAAAGCTCCACTATTTTGAAGGTGGAAATTGCATCGGACGGTTCCCCATCGCTACCAATGAATCCTACACCAATCGCCAGACAGGTGAAAAAGTAACCAATACGGAGTGGCACAACATCGTAGTGCGCAACAAGGCTGCAGAGATCTGTGAAAAATACCTGAGCAAGGGCGACCTTATTTACATTGAAGGCCGTCTGAAGACCCGGCAATGGCAGGGTGAAGACGGGGTAACCCGATATACAACGGAAATCCAGGCCACAGACTTTACCTTTTTATCCAACAAAGGTGGAGGGGACATGGCCGGTTCGCCTATGCAAACAGGATCCCAGCCTGCTCCTGCCAGTGAGGTTCAGGGTACCGCCGCCGCCCCGGCCGAAACTCCTGAACAGGAGGATGACCTGCCTTTTTAAGTAACCAAAGACCCATTACTTGGACCCGGACCCCATAAGCGCTATTCTGATCGGGACTGCCATGGACGGCCTGCTGATCCTGAAAATTGTTTTGCTTATTGTCCTGTTGATCTGTTCCGGCTTGATCTCCGGGGCGGAAGTGGCATTTTTTGGACTTTCTCAAACAGAACTTAATGAGCTGGCGGAATCGGGTACGGCGCGTGCCAAGATGATCGGCAGGCTTCTGGATAAACCCAAAAAACTGCTCGCCACCATATTGATTGCCAATAACGCGATCAACATCGGCATCGTACTGCTGTTGAACGATATCGGAGATACTGTTTTTTCAGGTATCGACCAGATGTATCTCGGCTTTATTTCAGGCCGCTTTCTGCTTGAGGTTATCCTTGCCACCTTCCTTATCCTGCTTTTCGGGGAGATCCTGCCCAAGATTTATGCCAACCGGAACCGGGCGACCTTTGCCTATCGAATGACCTATGTCATCCGTACCCTGGATGTGTTGTTTACCCCCCTGACGGGACCCATGCGCAGGGGAACTAATTTGTTGTACAAGCGATTGGGAAAACAGAAGACCAGCCTGAGTGTGGACCACCTATCCCAGGCCCTGGAACTTACCTCTGAAGGAGATACCACCCGGGAGGAACAGAAGATCCTCGAGGGGATTGTCTCTTTCGGCAACACGGATACCAAACAGGTGATGCGCCCCCGGCTTGACATTTTTGCCCTGCCCGAGGACCTGAAATACCCGGAGGTTCTTGAGGAGATCAAGAAGAATGGATATTCCCGCATCCCGGTTTATTCCGAAAATCTGGATAATGTTTCCGGGGTGCTGTACGTAAAGGATTTGCTTCCCTATCTGGAGCGGAAATCCTTCAACTGGGTATCCCTGATCCGGGAACCGTTTTTTGTTCCTGAAAACAAAAAACTGGACGACCTGCTGCTGGAGTTCAAGAACAAGAAAAACCACCTTGCCGTGGTGGTCGATGAATTCGGAGGCACTTCGGGCATCGTAACACTGGAGGATGTTATTGAAGAAATCGTAGGGGATATCAGTGACGAATTCGACGATGAGGACCTGGTGTATTCAAAACTGGATGACTACAACTATGTCTTTGAGGGAAAGACCAACCTCAAGGATTTCTACAGGGCGATTCGCCTGGAGGATGAATCGGAGTTTGAGGCGAATAAGGGAGAATCCGAAACCATAGCGGGCTTCGTGCTTGAAATATCCGGGCGATTCCCGAAGCGAGGTGAAAAAATCGGGTTTGACGGTTTTTACTTTACAGTGGAAAGTATCGACAAGAAAAGGCTGAAACAAATCAAAGTAACCCTGCCACATGAAGCTTAAGCACTTTTTATTGACCGTACTGGCATCGTCCGTTTTCCTTTCATGCGGGGAGGATCCTGTGCCAAAACCAAAGGCCATGCTCCGCCTTGACTATCCGGTCCAGGCCTACCGGTCCATGCAGTCCGATTGTCCCTTCGCCTTTGACTACAACGGAATGGCTGATCCCGACATGCAGGGCGGGTGCAATATGGTCCTTGACTACAAGCCGATGAAGGGGTCCATTTACCTCACCTACAAGCCTGTGGAGGGCAACCTCAAAGAGCTGCTGGCGGATGCTCAAAAACTGTCTTACGAGCATGTGGTAAAAGCAGACAATATCCTGGAGCAGCCCTATGTGAATCAGAAGGACAGGGTATTTGGGATGTTTTACGAGGTAAAGGGGGACGCCGCCTCCCAGTCTCAGTTCTATGTAACGGACAGCCTGAATCATTTTGTGACAGGATCCCTGTATTTTTATGCAAAACCCAATTATGATTCCATATTTCCGGCAGCTATCTATCTGCAAAAGGATATCCGGCGGATCATGGAATCCCTTCGGTGGCAATAATTGGGTATTAAACAACCATCATCATGTCTGCCTATTCTGCTGAAGCCCTGATTGAATGTCACCGGAAGATCGCGCCCTACGTGCACCGGACCCCCGTAATGCGTTCCCGCCTTCTCGATGGGATGACGGGGGCAGAACTCTATTTCAAATGCGAGAACTTCCAGAGGGCCGGCTCGTACAAGATCCGTGGGGCTACCCATGCGCTTTTGGTGAAAAAGGAAACGGGCGGCCTTAAAGGCATAGTGACGCATTCCTCCGGGAATTTTGCCCAGGCCCTGTCCCTTGCGGCAAAGAATATCGGCGTGCCGGCCTATATCGTAATGCCTGAAAGTGCCCCGGAAGTCAAGAAAAGAGGGGTCCGTGAATACGGAGGTCAGATTTTTGAATGTGCCCCCACCCTGGAAGCCCGGGAATCGGAGGCCAGTCGGATCCAGAAGGAAACCGGGGCGGAGTTCATTCATCCTTCCAATGACCCCTGGGTAATGCTGGGGCAGGGAACGGCCTGCAAGGAACTACTGGAGGACGTTGGCGACCTGGAAGTTGTTGTTGCTCCGGTAGGGGGAGGCGGCCTGCTGGGAGGTACGGCCCTTTCCGCTTCCTTTTTTGGTCGGGATTGTATGCCAGTAGGGGCGGAACCCCTTGTTGTTGACGATGCCTATCGGTCTCTGAAGGAAGGCAGGATCCTTGGGAATTCCACAACTGATACCATTGCGGATGGATTGAAAACGGTATTAGGCACCTATACGTTTCCGGTGCTTCAAGAGCATGTAAAGACCATTGTGAGGGTGACCGAAGGAGAAATTGTTCAGGCCATGCGGCTGGTTTGGGAGCGGATGAAAATCGTGATCGAACCGTCCAGTGCCGTTGCCCTTGCTGCTGTTTTTAAGGAAAAGGAGCGTTTTGCCGGAAAGAAAACGGGTATTATAATATCCGGGGGTAACGTGGACCTGGAGAAGCTCCCCTTTTAACCGGATCAATCCTCAGATTCCTCGCGGTCCTGGAGCAGGGCTTTCGCCTGGGCAATACTGCGGTTGACTTTATCCGCCATCGCTTTCACTTTTACCTCTTCCTCCCTGAGCCATTCCTGTTTCTCCGGGCTGAGCTCCTTTCCTTTCATGATCTCATCGTGGTCGAAACGATCCCCAAAACCCTTCATCCAGTCCACACTTCCGTCTTGTAAGAATTTAACAAGATAATAGTCTCTTCCTCCGTTTGATGTGACTGAACTCCCATCTGCAGAAATGATGCTGCATTCAGATCCCTTTCAAGGCGCTTCACCAAAGGAGATACCCATGGCAAAACTCATCGTTTCCGATTTAGACGTCAAGGGACGTCGCGTGCTCATGCGCGTCGATTTTAATGTTCCGCTGGAAAATGGCCGGGTTGCCAACGACAAACGATTGCGCGCGGCCCTACCCACCATCCGTGACA
>CBDUBB010000033.1:0-12905 GCA_965365265.1 uncultured Flavobacteriaceae bacterium | reverse complement strand
AAAAAGCAGATTCCTGCAGGCGGTCCCTCAAAATACCCGCCAGGGCACGAAAACACGTGGTAAAGATCATTGAGAATATTTCCTTCAAGAATAGCCTTGAACCCAGAAAAAAGCCATTTCAATCCAGGGAACTTCTGGTAGTGCAGGATGCGGACCGCCTGGATGCGATGGGGGCCATCGGAATTGCAAGGGCCTTTAGTTATGGGGGCTATGGCGGCAGGAAGCTCTACGACCCTGACATTCCGCCAAATCCCAGGATGAGCAAGGCTGAATACAAGACGTCCAAAGGGCCGACCATTAACCACTTCTATGAGAAACTACTGTTGTTAAAAGACCGGATGAATACGGAAACCGGTAAAAAACTCGCAGAAGAGAGGCATCAGTTTATGCTTGACTTCCTGGAAGAATTCTACCGGGAATGGAACGGGTCTGCCTGAGACCTTTCCTGCGCTTAAGTTTTTGTATCTTTTCCCCAGAATCACAAAGTAACCAACCCATGAAAAGAAGAGCCTTCCTTAAAAATGCCGCTGCCAGTTCTGCAGCTTTCACAATTGTTCCCAGCTATGTTTTGGGGAAAGGTAAAACCCCGCCCAGCGACACGCTGTATGTGGCGGCTTTCGGTGTGGGCGGACGAGGTGCAGGCGTCATGAGGGGGCTGGATGAAACCAAGAAAGTAAAATACGTTGCCCTTTGTGATGTAGATGACCGGAGGGCCGCAGGTGCCTACAAAAAATATCCCGGCGTAAAGCGCTATAAGGATTTCCGCAACGTCTTTGATAAACATCTGCAGGACATGGACGCCATTATGGTCGCCACCCCGGATCATACCCATGCCGCAATTGCGCTGCCGTTTATGCGGGAGAAAAAGCATGCCTATGTAGAGAAACCCCTCACCCATAACATTCGGGAAGCCCGCCTGCTGACCGAGGTCGCCCGGGAAATGGGCATCGTAACCCAAATGGGGAATCAGGGGGCCTCCAGCGATGACAGCCGAAAGGCACGGGAATGGGTGGAAGCCGGGGTGATCGGAAGGGTCGAACGCGTGGATTGCTGGACCAACAGGCCGGTTTGGCCCCAGGGTGTCCCGGTACCTCAGGGGGCAGACCCAATCCCTCCCGAACTGGACTGGGACCTTTGGCTCGGCCCTGCGGCAATGCGGGATTATAACGATGATTACCTCCCTTTTAATTGGAGGGGATGGTGGGATTTTGGCACCGGTGCTCTAGGAGACATGGGCTGCCATATCATGGAAACCCCCTTCAGCGTCCTGGACCTGGGTTATCCGAAGGAAGCCGAAGCGAGCTGTACCACTGCCTGGTCAGGACCTTTTGCCCTGGCAGACTACAGCGCTGGATGCCCTGCCTCCTCCGTAGTTCGGTTAAAATTCGAAACCCCTGCCCATGGCACCCTTTCCCTGAACTGGTACGACGGGGGCATCCTTCCGGACCTGCCCGACGAATTGAAGGACGGGGAGACCATTGGCGGATCAGGTGGAGGAACCATCTTCTACGGCAGCAAAGGTATCCTGGTTTGTGATGTCTATTCCCGAAATGCCCGCCTGTTGCCTTCCGAGATGATGGACCTTTTGAATCCTCCTGCTGCCAGGTATCCGCGCATCCCCGGCGATATCGGAGGCCACCAGGCCAACTGGGTGGAGGGCTGCCTCAATGGGACCTCAACCTCTTCCGACTTCAGCAAAGCCGGACCGCTGACGGAGGCCGTGCTGATGGGGAATCTGGCCATCCGGAGTTTTCAGTACCGGGAGAGCAGGGTGAACCCGGAAAATGGAAGGACCTCATTTGAATTCCCCGGTCGAAAGAAAATCCAGTGGGATGGGGCCAACATGAAGGTAACCAATTTCGACAAAGCCAATGACTGGGTACATGGCAGCTACCGCGAGGGATGGTCAGTAACCTGAATTAACCTGTGCGCAAATCTTCAAAACAATTTTAACTGACCGGTTTTATAGTCCTGGTGTAGCCCCGTGTTAAGGCTGGGGAACGCCTTTCCAGAGAAGTACCGTTTTCTGCAAATTTGCGCCATGCTATGGATTTGCTGAGCAACGGGCCCTTCCCCCTTGTTTCGAATCCCGAAGCGACTGTCATTTAACGTGCCACCATGACACGACCTGATCTGGTTGAGCACTTTCTCAGCCCGTTCAGGCATTGCCCTGTGAATCCAGTGGCTGAAGATCTCCCCAATTGCACCGTTCAATCGGACTACATTCAACCCGAAGGACCTGGCCCCGGCATTGGCGACGACTCTGGCCAGGTCCATGAGCTCATGGCTGTTAATCCCCGGAATGATGGGGGCCAGCATGGCATTTACCGGGATACCGGCTTCAGCCAGCTTTTCAATGGTTTTAAGTCTTTGTGAGGTGGTTGTGGTTCTCGGCTCCAGCAACCTTCGTGTCTGAGGATTTAAGGACGTGACAGATATATGTACGCCTACAAGCCCGTATTGATGCAATTCCTTTAACAGATCAAGGTCCCTGAGCAACAGGGCGTTCTTGGTAATTATGCCTACCGGATGCCGGTATTTGAGAAAAACCTCCAGGCAGGACCGGGTGAGGCAAAACTTTTTTTCTGCTGGCTGGTAGCAATCCGTATTACCCGATAGGACAATGGCGGCAGCCTTCCACGACGGCTTCCGAAGGTGGTGCTCCAACAAAACTGCGGCATTCTCCTTTACCAGGATTCGGGATTCAAAATCCAGGCCAGGTCCGTAACCCCAGTACTGATGAGTGTTTCGGGCATAGCAATACACGCAGCCGTGTTCACATCCCTGATAGGGATTCATACTGTAGGACATTCCCACATCCGGGCTTTCGACCTTGTTAACAATCGATTTGGGATACACCTTGAGGTATTCGGTACGGGTAGAGGCGTCCTCCCCCTCCTTCATTTGGTATTCCTGGAAATCTGACCTGGGCTCCTGGTGGTACCTTTCAAAACGGTTGTGTTCGGATTTCTGGGCGCCCCTGCCTTTGATCAGGTCATTTGGTTCAGGTTTTGACATAAATAAGGAATATTTCCAAATTTATGGATTTTATCCTGTTTTTGAATATGCCTCCCGGGGGATATTCTTAAAAAGTCACCCTCTTACCTGAACGGAAACCAATTGTTTGCGGCTGCCCTGCTTGGCATAGAAAAGAAGGCGGTCTTCCTCTGTATTGATCAGTGGCTTGGAGACCATCAATGGCAGGCGGGTTTCCGCCGCATCCAGTACTTTTTCATAACTCATTACACCATCTGCATCCAGCCGGATCACAAAAACATTTCGTTTGCGGCTATAACCCTGCTTAAACAGGACTCGCTGGTTATTGACCAACTGAGGATTTTCTGCTGAGGAACAGATGAAAAAATAAGTCTGGCCGTTCCGGGTAAAAGAACTGTAGGAGGTGTAGGCGCTGTCCCCCTGGGTGACTTCTGTCTTATTGATGTTCCGGGCCCATACCAAATCGCCCTGAGGGTCGAGTTTGACACTTACGATATCGTTATGGTGGTATCGTTCTACCCGCACCCGGCCCCCGCTGGCATTGGCTTGCATACTTTCCGTCACGAAAAATTCCTCCGCGTTGAAAAGCAGGGAACCATCCTCTGTAAAGTGCGCCCCCTTGAAGACGAGGTTCTTGATGGCCTTATCTGTTTCTTTTCCAAATTTATCAAACATGAACTGGTCCGAAAACGGATTGTATTTGCGCTTTAGGACCGACAGGCTTTCCGGGTCGAGCAGGAAATACTGCAACCCGTTATAGCGGTTGTCCTTCCGATCCGCATAAAACCCAGCGCAGACGAGTTTGTCTTTTCTCCAAAGGGGTTTTATGGCTTCTGAAAATTTTCCCGCTTCATCAAAGATCCGGGTTTGTATCCCTTTACTGCTTAGCTTCAGGAGCTCGTACTGATACCTTCGTTCCCCCTCTTTAAACCGGCGTTTTCTGAAGTAAGCCTTGCCCACAAGATAAACCGCAGAGAGATCCGGTGATACCGTCATCTCCTCAAAGGCGTAATTCTTTTCCTCACTGGGCGCGGAAAAATCCACATCCAGAATTTTGTTCAGCTGGTTGTTAAAGACCAGGATGCGATGCTGTAGTTCTTTTTTGTAGTTCCGAAGGATGCTGATGCTGAAGGTACGCGCGTCGGGGTCAGAAAGGACCGTAGTGGTGAAACCCGATTTGAAATCCCGGTTAAAATAGTTCTTTTCAAGCGGCTGGTTCACCTGTTCGGCAGGGACGGTCAAGAGCGAATGCACGGCGAAGTCGTAGTTGCTTACCGGACTCTGGTGCACGGTATACTCATATGCAGATTGTTCCTGATCATAGGCCAGAAAAAGCAGGTAAATCTGCCCATTGGCGATGAACCCATGTACAAAATCAGCATCGCTGAACTTATGGTTGTATTCTTCAATAAGTTCGAGCTGTTGGTTGTAACGTTCGATCAAATATCCCTTGGGTCGTAAAAGAATACCCGTATAATACCCCCTTACAAGGATTTTCTCCCCGGAGACCGTTTCGGAAAAGGAAAGCAGGTTGGAATATTTATAACGGTCCTTATATGTTTCCCCGAAGCGATAGTCAAGGGGCATTTCCTGCGCCTGGGAAAACCAGAAAGCCAGGAAGCCCGCTATAAGGCAAAGATTTCGTAACATGGCCGATTTGGGTTCAGAACCCGGGGAAATCAGGAGATCGCTTCTCCAGGAACGCGGAAGTTCCCTCCCTGAAGTCATCGGTGCCGAAACAAGTACCAAAGGCTTCAATTTCTGCCTGAAAGCCGGGTTTGCTACTACTAAAACCCGCATTTACAGCTTTTATTGCATAGGAGACGGCCACCGGGGAGTTCTTCGCAATCTTTGTTCCGAGCTCCCGGCAAAAGGCATCCAGTTCTTCCAGGGGCACTACGTGGTTTACCAAACCGTATGCCAGGGCTTTTTCAGCTCCGATCATCCCACCCGTTAGGACCATTTCCATAGCCCTTCCCCTGCCCACGAGCATAGGGAGTCTCTGGGTGCCCCCATAACCTGGAATGACCCCAAGTGAAACCTCCGGAAGGCCCATTTTGGCATTCTCGCTGGCCACCCTGAAATGACATGCCATCGCCAGTTCCAACCCCCCGCCCAATGCAAAACCGTTAAGTGCAGCTATTACTGGAGTCTTTAGGTTTTCCACCAGGTCAAAGAGATCCCGCTGCCCGCTGGCTGCCAGTTCTTTGCCTCCTTCCACTCCGAAATTGGCAAATTCAGCAATATCGGCACCGGCCACAAATGCTTTGGGGCCTGAACCCCTGAGGATGATAGCGCGTATTTGGGGATCTGATTCCAGGGTCCTGAACGCCTGGTGGAGTTCCCCTATCGTGTTGCGATTGAGGGCGTTCAGCTTTTTCGGGCGGTGGACGAAAACCAGGGCAATGGCATCTTCCACTTCTATCAGTACATTTTCAAAGGTCATGATACAATGGTTGTTTTAGAATTTACTTTTGGGATATGGACGTTGAAAACCGTACCCTTGCCGGGCTGAGAGGTGAAATCAATAGTCCCGTTATACGTTTCCACGATGGTTCTGACCATCCCCAGGCCCAACCCCATACCACTGCTTTTTGTGGTGAACTTGGGCTCAAATATTTTGTCTGTGAATGCGTCTTCAATGCCTTTTCCGTTATCCGCCACTGAAATTAGCGCCATGTCTTCCTCCGAAGCTACTGAAACCAGGATGCGCGGATTTGGCTGGTCGGGCAGCGCCTGAATGGCGTTCTTAACCAGGTTGGTAACCACCCGAATAAGCTGGGTCCGGTCCATCTTTGCAGTTATATTTTCCTCATCGCTCCTAAAGTGAATATAGGGTTCGTTGAAGATATCCAGAGCGAGCTTAACGACTTCCACCACATTGAGGGTCTCATTTTGCTGGGCCGGCATTTTTGCGAAGTTTGAAAACGCGGAGGAGATGCTGCTAAGGGTGTCGATCTGCTGGATCAGCGTCCGGGAAAACTCATTTACCTTCTTTTCGATCTCAGGGTCCTCAGGGTCGAACTTCCGCTCAAAACTCTGAATGCTCAACCGCATTGGGGTCAGGGGATTTTTTATTTCATGGGCTACCTGCTTGGCCATCTCCCTCCAGGCCTGCTCCCGCTCACTGCGGGCCAGCTTTGCCGCACTGTATTCAAGTTCATCGATCATGCTATTGTAGGAATCCACCAATTGTGCAATTTCGATACTGGGATCCTCGATCAGGATTTTTTCATTGGTCCGCGCCAGGCGCGTCTGGTTTAGTTTTTCGGCTACCGTCTGCAGGGACCTGGTGATGTATTTGGAGATAAAATACGCCAGCCCGATAGCCAACAGGAACATGAAAAGGTATACGGCCCCCAATCGCATGAGAAATTCCCTAAGCTCCGTATCGTAAAAGGAGTTCTCTTCAAAATAGGGGAGATGCAGGATCCCAATTGGTTTGAAATGGCTGTCCGTGATGTAGGAATAGGAAGCCTGCCATTTATACCCTGCCGCTGAGCTGGCCTCCACATAACGCTTGTCCAGGCTGTTTTTTAGGGAGTCGAGGACATGAGGGTCCAATCTGATAAGGACCGAATCGTTGCCGAACTTCGGGCGGGAACTTTTAATGAGCCGTCCCTCGAGATCGTAAATGTTGAAGTTGGCATTTTCGATGATGGCAATCCGGTAGATCTCATCTTTGAAAATGAGGGAAAGATAGTCTGTGGTAATCGGGTAGGTGGTTCGCTGCAGGGCAAACGTAATCGCCTGTTTGATCTGCTGCTCCTTCCTACCGAGCCGGTCTTCGTGATAATCTCTGGACTGTTCCCGATACTGGTAAACCGTTACCCCGGCAATGAGCACCGAAGCGATCAGGACCAGCAGGATCATGGAAACAAAGATCCTCGACCGCAAAGAAAACTTCCTCAACAAGCTTCTGGATTTACCTGTAAAGATAGCAATTATCGCGCCAAAGCCGCCATTGAAGGTTAGGTGCAGTTCCGCAACAGGCAACGGACTCCTGAATAACCAATAGCCGCATTCGATTAGCCCTTTCCTTCACGGATTTTCTTGTACAGGCGTATCCCAATCATAAGCAGAATAGCCAGCCCTATGAGGCCCGCCAGGCCGTAGAACCACTGGAAGCTGTGTTTCAGAATGGCAAGGAATACCACTGCGAACAGAATCAGGGTGGCCCCCTCATTCCAAATACGCATGTACCGGGAAGTATAATTCGGATCCTCCCTTTGGAAACGAAGGAACATTTGATGGGTTTTCAGGTGATACGCAAAAAGCAGCAGGATAAACCCCAGCTTGATATGCATCCAGGTTTGTGAAAGCCAGGCTGGCATGATCCAGAGCAGCCAGAGGGCAAAAAGCGTGGCCAGGATTGCCGAGGGCCAGGTGATGATAAACCAAAGGCGGCGCTCCATGATCCGGAACTGGGAGGTCAGCACCTTCCGTTCCTCCTCGCTTTTTTCACCGGCTTCTATGTGATAGATAAACAGACGGGGCATGTAGAAAAGTCCGGCGAACCAGGTTATCACAAAGATCAGGTGGAGGGATTTAATGTAATTGTAGTAGGCTTCCATACCCGGATTTTGAGATAAACTTACGCCAATGGACCGAAATCCTGAAATTTCACGGCCGTTGCCACAAATGACTCATCAATCCCCGGATCGCGTCTTTGACCTGACGTACAGGCTTGAGGCCACAAACACCAAAAGGGCAGGGATCACCCAGCCCATTTGATATCCCTGCAGGGGCCACCAGCCCGCCAGCCACCATCCGGGTCCGGCCACCCCCAGGCTTCCCAGAAAGTCCGGCACACTAAATAGCAAGGTGGTAAGGACGACTGCCCTGAAAACAGGTTGGGGTGTCCAGGACTCCGGCAGGGCATTGAGGAGGATCAGACCAATCGTCAGGGGATAGATAAACATCAATGCCGGCAGGGCAACGGCAATGATATAGTCCACGGGCAACTGTCCCATCAGTACTCCCAGGAAACAGCCCACAAAGGCGGTAGTCCTGTAGGCCGTGACGGAACCCCCAAACCTGGACTGCATAAAATCCGATGTTCCCGTAATGATCCCAACAGCCGTCGTAAAACAGGCAAGACTGATCAGAACACTGAGAAAGGCATTGCCAGATGCCCCTAACGCCCAGTTACTCATGCCTCGGAGCAGTTCAGTGCGACTGAAATCCTGAGGGAATTCGTCCTGGAGTAAGGCTCCGGAAAAGATAAGGCCACCATAGAGCAGGAGCAGTCCCAGGCCCGCCATCCACCCGGCTCTTGAGATATGAAGGAAGCGCTGCCTGTTATCCAGATCCGGGTATTCCAGGTTAAGGGAAACCAGGATAACGCCACCAACCACCACCGCTCCAATCGCATCAAAGGTTTGATATCCTTCAAGGATTCCCTCGGATAGTGGATGCTCGAGCAAGGTGGCCCCGCCTACCCCCGGATCAAACCAGAGTACGCTCCCGATAAGGATCAGCAGGACCAGAAGAATAGCCGGAGTTAGGAATTTCCCGATCAGGGGGGTGATCCGGGACCGATTGATGACCAGAAGGTATACCAGTGCGAAATAGACCAGACTGGTCCAAACAGCATCCGTGCCTAAAAAAGGGGCTACTCCCATCTCGTGTGTTACGGAAGCGGTCCGCGGGGCAGGCAAGGATATCGAAATGGCATAGACAAGATAACAGTAAACCAGGCTGAAACCCGGGGAGACCTTTTTGGCGAAATCGAACATACTGCCCTGGAGCCTGGCATGGGCCAGGATCCCAAGCATTGGGATGACTACGGCCGAAATACTGAATCCCAGACCGGTCAGCCACCATGAAGGCCCCGAACGCAATCCAAGCTGGGGTGGCAGGATCAGATTGCCAGCCCCGAAAAAGAGGGAAAAAAGTGCAAGGGCGAGTACCCAGTCAGACCTGCGTTTCATTTTGGAATTCTCTGATTCGATTGTTAACTTCCGCCCCCTCTTGCGGGAGGCGTCAAATTAAAGTTTCCCGAAAGATATTCCATCTTTTGTCGAAAAAAGATAAAAAATCACCCCGGACATCCAATAAAACAGGGGTTTCGGTCGTTGAGAAATAGTCTATTGGATTTTTAAACCCAGCGTATACGGAAAAACAGAAAAGCAAGCTTTGCAGCCTTAGCGATACAGGCTCCCTCAAATCTAACACCTACTCCAATGAAAAAATTCATTTGCAACCTCTTCGGACATCACTACTCGGTCTCCAAGAACGTCACTTCCCACATTAAGGAATACGCCTGCGTTCACTGCGGAAAGCAGGTAACTACAGATGCCAGTGGGAATCTTTCCCTTCTAACCCCGGAACTCAAGGAAATCAACAAAACCCTTGAAAATATCTATCAGAGAAGGCACAGGCACGACCAGCATCAGATGGCCTGATCTTTCTATGGGTTCCTGAAGGAATTCCATCCCTGGGCAGTCAGCGGTATGGCTGACCCGCTTCCCCTTCCGATCATCATCGCGCCGGAATCGGCTTCCGTCATATGGCCTATCACCGTGAGGTTGGGATTCCCCTTGATTTTCGAGTAATCCTCCTGGCCAATGGTAAATAACAATTCGTAATCTTCCCCTCCGCTCAGGGCGACCAGGGAACTATCCAAATTGAATTCCTCACAAGTGCGAATCACCAGCGGGTCGAGCGGAATTTTTTCCTCGTACAAATGACACCCCACCTTGCTGGCCTTGCACAAATGCAGTATCTCGGATGAGAGTCCGTCGCTAATATCGATCATGGATGTCGGCCTGACCTCCAGCGCCCTGAGAAGGGCCGTAATATCCTTGCGCGCTTCAGG
Source organism: uncultured Flavobacteriaceae bacterium (assembly GCA_965365265.1). Lineage (GTDB taxonomy): Bacteria > Bacteroidota > Bacteroidia > Flavobacteriales > Flavobacteriaceae > Robiginitalea. Next base: position 3,088 of record CBDUBB010000033.1, on the reverse strand, counting down.
TTTTAACTGTCGCTCCACAATGTAATGATAAGGCTCCAGGTCTGGCTGGTGTTTCGGGTTTACCTTGAATACTTCCTGTTCGCGCTTAAGCACCTGAAGCCCGAGATAAGCTCCGCCCAAATCACCACTGACCACCAGCAAATCGTTTGGTTTGGCACCGCTTCGGTAAACCACATTCTCCGGATCAGCCTGTCCGAGAGCGGTTATAGAAAGGATCATGCCCTTGTCGGAAGAGGTCGTATCCCCTCCCACCACATCAACTTCATAGATCCTGGACGCCAGGGCTATTCCTTCGTAAAGCTCCTCAAGGGCCTCCAGGGAAAACCGGTTGGAAACCGCCATGGAAACCGTAAGCTGGGTGGGTTCCATATTCATGGCGTAGATGTCGCTTACATTCACCACCACTGCCTTGTAACCCAGATGCTTGAGCGGGGTATAACCCAGGTCAAAATGCACTCCTTCCACGAGCATGTCGGTGGTGATTCCCAGGTGCCTGTTGCCGATTTCCACAACAGCTGCATCATCTCCCACACCCATGCGTGTGGACGGCCGTTGGGGTTTCAGGTTCCCGGTGAGGCGGTCGATCAACCCGAACTCTCCCAGCTGCTCCAGGCCTGTTCTTTCTGAATCCTTGTTTTCAAACATGTCGTAAAAATAATACTCCTGCGGTTAAAGAGTGCCATTCCCGGAATTCGGAGGTTAAACTAGCTGTACATTGACAGATTTCGGAGGAGTCGGTACAGGATCGCGAAGAAACCCCTGCTGGCGGGCGATTCAGCCATAGTTTTTACCAATAAGTCAATACGTTATAATAATGTTAGGAATGCTGTTAAAATCAGGAAGAGTCCCTATATTTGTGAACTATTTAGACTAATTCCAATTAACGATGATCAAAGTATCGGATTCCGCTAAGCAAAAAGTCCTTTCCCTGATGCAGGAAGAGGGCTTCGATGCCAGCAGCTCTTTCGTGCGCGTAGGGGTCAAGAGCGGAGGCTGCAGTGGATTGTCCTACGAACTTACGTTCGACAGGAAGGCAGGGGAAACGGATAAGGTCTTTGAAGATAATGCGGTGCGCATAATCGTAGACAAAAAGAGCTTCCTCTACCTGGTGGGAACCACCCTGGAATATTCGGGAGGCCTCAACGGGAAAGGATTCGTGTTCAATAACCCGAATGCACAGCGCACCTGTGGTTGCGGGGAGAGTTTCTCCCTTTGAACCCTAAATGGAATGCAAGATAACTGGGGTAGCCCCCAAAAACAGCTAATGTAACCGGTAAGGCATGGCTTATACAGAAGAAGAGTTAAAGAAAGAACTGGAAAGTAAGGAGTACGAATACGGTTTCTACACGGACATCGAATCGGACACGTTTCCCAAAGGCATCAATGAGGAAGTTGTCATTGCAATTTCCAGGAAGAAGGAGGAGCCTGCCTGGATGACCGAGTGGCGTCTGGAATCTTTCAGGATATGGAAGGAAATGACAGAGCCGGAATGGGCAAACATCAAATACAAGAAACCGGATTTCCAGGACATCTCCTACTATTCAGCCCCCAACAAGAAACCGAAGTATGACAGCCTGGATGAAGTAGACCCGGAATTGCTCGACACCTTCAAAAGACTGGGGATCTCCCTGGAGGAACAGAAAAAGCTGGCAGGGGTGGCCGTGGATGTCGTTATGGATTCCGTATCCGTGGCAACGACCTTCAAGAAGACCCTGGCCGAGAAAGGGATCATTTTTTGTTCCATTTCCGAGGCCATTAAGGAGCATCCGGAGCTCGTGCGCAAATATATCGGGTCCGTCGTTCCGCAAAAGGACAACTTCTACGCAGCCCTGAACAGCGCTGTATTTTCTGACGGGTCTTTTTGCTATATCCCCAAGGGGGTTCGCTGCCCCATGGAATTATCCACGTACTTCCGGATCAACCAGGCAGGTACGGGACAGTTCGAAAGGACGCTCGTAATCGCCGATGAAGGCAGCTATGTAAGCTATCTGGAAGGATGCACTGCCCCTTCCCGGGACGAAAACCAGCTCCATGCAGCAGTGGTGGAGCTTATCGCCCTGGATGATGCGGAGATCAAATATTCAACCGTTCAAAACTGGTTCCCGGGGGACAAGGAAGGCCATGGCGGCGTCTATAACTTTGTGACCAAACGGGGGCTGTGCGAGCGCAACGCCAAGATTTCCTGGACGCAGGTGGAAACCGGTTCCGCCATTACCTGGAAATATCCCTCCTGCATCCTGAAAGGAGACAATTCCATCGGGGAGTTCTATTCCATTGCGGTAACCAACAATTATCAACAGGCGGATACAGGCACAAAAATGATCCACCTTGGGAAGAACACCAGGAGCACCATTATATCCAAAGGAATTTCCGCAGGGAAATCCCAGAACAGCTACAGGGGCCTGGTACAGGTCAACTCCAGGGCCGCCAACGCACGAAATTTTTCCCAGTGCGATTCCCTGTTGATGGGCAATGAATGCGGGGCCCATACCTTCCCCTACATAGAGGTGAAGAACCAGACCGCACAAATTGAGCACGAGGCAACCACGAGTAAAATTGGGGAAGACCAGATCTTTTACTGCAACCAGCGGGGTATTGACACAGAAAAGGCAATCGCGCTGATTGTAAATGGCTTTAGCAAGGAAGTTCTCAACAAACTTCCCATGGAATTTGCCGTGGAAGCCCAGAAATTATTGGAAATAAGCCTGGAAGGGTCCGTAGGATAAATTGCTATGATGTCTCTTTTGAGAACCATTTTAAGTTTTGCGATACTGCTGGGGGTCGTTGTGTCCTGCAGGCAGGCTGCCAAAAAGGAGTCCTCCATGGCGGCTGCTCCTCTGGAAGCCCCTTCTGATATCCGGCTCTTTACCATGGATGGGGGGACGGTACGGGTGAACAACCTGGAACTTTTTGCTCAGGATTCCGTCTATCGGGGAAAGTCCAGCGAGTTTGCTGATGCCTATTATGTGATTCAACACCCCAAAGGGATCCTGATGTGGGATGCCGGCCTTTCCGAGGCGCTGGTCTCCATGGAGCAACCCTTTACTTCCCCGGATGGAAATTTTACCGTTTCCCGTTCGGATTCCCT
>CBDUBB010000032.1:0-12930 GCA_965365265.1 uncultured Flavobacteriaceae bacterium | reverse complement strand
AAGGTTTAACTTGGATTTTCTGTCTGCAACATAAGTTCTCCAGCGTTCCAGGCAATGGAGCATGGTATCGGGAAGTTCACAATCGAAGTGCATCTCTTCGCCGGTGGCCGGATGAATAAAACCCAATTCTTTTGCATGCAGGGCATGTCGCGGCATCACCTTAAAGCAGTTTTCCACGAACTGCCGGTACTTGCTGAAGGTTGTCCCCTTCAGGATACGGTCCCCCCCGTATCGCTCGTCGTTGAAAAGGGGATGGCCGATGTATTTCATATGCACCCGGATCTGATGGGTACGCCCGGTTTCCAGGCGGCAGGATACCAGTGTTACATACCGGAAGCGTTCAAGGACCTCGTAATGGGTGGTGGCCGGTTTGCCCTGATCCCCTTCCGGGAACACCTGCATCTGCAACCGGTTTTTGGGATTCCGTCCGATGGCCCCTTCCACGGTGCCCTTATCGTCCTCCACATTCCCCCAGACCAGGGCCACGTATTCCCGCTCCGTGGTCTTGTCAAAGAACTGCCTGGCCAGGTGGGACATGGCGTGTTCCGTTTTTGCGATCACCAGCAGGCCCGAGGTATCCTTGTCGATCCGGTGGACCAGGCCCGGGCGGTTATCCGAATTCATGGGCATGTTCCCCAGATGGTTGGCCAGGGCGTTGAGAAGGGTCCCCGTATAATTTCCGTGGCCCGGGTGCACCACCATCCCCGGCGGCTTGTCAACCACGAGCAGGCTATCATCTTCATAAACGATGCTCAGTGGGATATCCTCCGGTTGGATCAGATATTCATAAGGGGGATGCTCGAAAAGGACGCGCACCGTATCCCCGGGCTTGACCTTATAATTCTGCTTGACGATCTGATTGTCCACGCGGATATTGCCATCCCGTGCCGCCTTTTGTATTTTGTTCCGCGTGGCGTTCCTAATGAGGTTCATCAGGAATTTGTCAACGCGAAGGGGTTCCTGCCCGGCTCCGGCCGTAAAGCTGTAGTGCTCAAATAAATCGTCTTCTTCCGGGTCCTCCTGACCCTGCAGGTCCTGGGTCATTCTTCGGATTGAGCTTTGATACGGGCCTCATCGCCCACGGTCCCGTTCCCACAGACCAGTTCTATTTTGGAGGTTTTTGGCAGCTTGTCCCCCGGGTTGATATATTTGCCCTGGTAGCGGATCCGGTAGACCATGTCCTTTCCCAGCTCGTCGATGTAGGTAACCTCATCCACCTCCAGGCCCACGGCCCGAAGCATGGAAGTGGCATTGCGACGGGTAACCTGAATGATATCCGGCACGGTGACCTTTTTATACCCGGAAGGGTTGACGGTGACGTAAATCTTCCGGTTCTGTTTGACCTTGTTCCCAGCCGGCGGGTTTTGCTCTATGATGGAAAAACGGGGATAATCCGGGTTAAAGTTCGCGGAGTCCACCACTTCGTACCGAAGGTCTGCCGCATCCAGCACCTCCCTCATTTCTGTTACCGAGAGCTTTGCCAGGTCGGGTACCTCCACAAAATCCCCGTGCTGGGTAGTGGATTTAAGCCATTGCAACACGGCAAGCACCAACAGAACGGAAACCACCACGGCAAGGCCGAGCTGGATCAGGAATTCCCTGGAGGTCAAAAATTTCAGAAAGTTTCGCATACTGAGTTCATTGTCCGGACAAATATAGGAAACCCCTTCTTTTTTCTTTATTTTGGACCTGTTTATAACGCTCCTTTAACTTTAGCCAGGGTCCACGGATGAAGAAGAACATCGCAATTGTAATGGGAGGGTATTCCAGCGAATACGACATCTCCCTGAAGAGCGGGAACAACGCCTACAAATGGCTGGACCGCGACCAGTATGCACCTTACAGGGTGCTTATCGACAAAGAACAATGGGCGGTCCTGGATGCGGAGGAAAACCACTACCCTATCAACCGACACGATTTTACCGCGGATCTGGCCGGGACCAGGTTGAAATTCGACTGCGTATTCAACGCCATTCACGGCAGTCCGGGAGAAGACGGGCTCCTGCAGGCCTATTTCGACCTCATCGGACTACCGTATACCTCCTGCGGAGCCTACCAGGCCGCACTCACCTTTAATAAAAGGGACCTGCTGAGCGTATTGAAGCCCAGGGGGGTGCACTGTGCCACCTCCTACCTGATCGACAGGGGACAGGAAATCCGCCCCCGAGAGATTTTTGAGCGTGTGGGACTGCCCTGCTTCGTGAAGGCCAACAGGGCAGGAAGCAGTTTCGGGGTAAGCCTCGTCAAGGAGGAATCCGAATTGGATGCCGCCCTTCAGGCAGCCTTCCGGGAGGATGACGAAGTGTTGATCGAATCTGCCCTGAAGGGGACCGAAGTCTCAGTGGGCGTGATCCGCTACCAGGGGGAAACCCGTGTTTTGCCCATCACGGAAATTGTACCGGAAACCGAGTTCTTTGATTACCAGGCGAAGTACATGGGAAAATCCAGCGAAATAACCCCGGCGCGCATCGATGCCAAAACCCGGGACGAAGTGGCCCGCACCTCCCGATTCATCTATGAAACCCTCAAAATGAAGGGGTTCACCCGGAGCGAGTTCATCCTTGTGGACGGAGTTCCGCATTTCCTGGAAATGAACACCACCCCCGGTCTTACCGAGGCCAGCATCCTGCCCCAGCAGGCGCGGGAAGCGGGGATCTCCCTGACAGACCTTTTCGGGAGTGCCATAGAAGAGGCTTTGGAGAAAAAGCCCTAATTTAGAGCCAAACCATCCAACTCATGAAACGGGCCATATTTCCGGGGTCCTTTGATCCGATCACCCTGGGGCACTACGATATCATCCAACGCGGGATTTCCCTCTTTGACGAATTGATCATAGCCATCGGGGAGAATGCCGATAAATCCTATATGTTCGACTTGCAACAGCGCATGCATTTCATCACGGAGGCATTCAGGGATGAACCCAGGATCAAGGTACAGTCCTACAGCGGACTGACCGTGGATTTCTGCCGGCAGGTGGGGGCTGATTTCATTCTGAGGGGTCTTCGGAACCCGGCAGATTTCGAATTCGAAAAGGCCATTGCCCATACCAACCGAAAACTCTCGGAAATAGAAACCGTTTTTTTGCTGACCTCTTCAGGCAAATCCTACATCAGCTCCTCTATCGTCCGTGATGTAATCCGCAACGGCGGGGACTACACCGGCCTGGTACCTGAGACCGTGCGTTTCCAGGGGATTCCGGGAAAATAAACCCGGTAAGGCATATCGCATTTTTGGATACCTTTGGCGACGGATTCCGAAACTTCCGTTACAATGCGTTCCCGTTTACTATTTCTATTTTCCTTTCTGCTTCTGCTGCTTGGGTGCGAAGAAGAATCCCAAACCAGGGAGCAGGCCCTTCAAACTCCCTATGAAATTGGGGACGGCAATACCACGGCCACCTACGGGCAGCTCCTCGAGTTCTACCGCGGACTCGCCCGGGAATTCCCGGAAGTCAACCTGCAAACCCTGGGAGAAACGGACAGCGGGGAACCGCTACACCTGGTAACCTACAACCGGGAAGGCACATTTAATTTCCAGAAGCTGGGAACGGAGCAGGTGGTGGTATTGATTTTGAACGGCATTCATCCGGGCGAACCTGATGGCATCGATGCGACCAGCCTGCTGATGAGGGACCTTGCCACAGGGGCCGTGGAAATCCCTGCAAACGTGGTGGTAGCCAGCATCCCTGTATACAACGTAGGGGGCGCCCTGAACAGGAATACCGGAACCCGGGCCAACCAGAACGGGCCCGAATCCTATGGGTTTCGGGGAAATGCCCGGAACTACGACCTGAACCGGGACTTTGTAAAAATGGATACCCGGAACGCCAGGACGTTTGCCCGGATTTTTCAATTGGTTCGGCCCATGCTCTTCGTGGACACCCACGTGAGCAACGGGGCAGACTACACCTATACGCTTACACACCTGTTCAGCCAGCACAACAAGCTGGGGGGTGCGATCGGGGCATTTCAGGAAACCACGCTAAGGCCTGCCCTGGAAACGACCCTGGCGGAAAAAGGATGGGACATCACGCCCTATGTGAATGTCTTTAACCGCCCCCCTGAAGGAGGTTTTTCCCAGTTCATGGACTACCCCCGCTATTCCACAGGTTATACGGCCCTTTGGAATACCCCCGGGCTCATGGTGGAAACCCACATGCTCAAACCCTATCAGGACCGGGTTCAGGGCACCTATGAATTGCTGCAAAGCGCCCTACAGCTGGCCGGGACCCATGCAGATACGCTGAAGAGCCTGCGCGAGGCCGCTCTGAATGCCTATACGCCTGCTTCCTATTATCCGCTGTCCTGGGAAGTGGATTCCACGAATTACCAGACACTAATGTTCAAAGGCTTCCGGGCCGATACGATTCCAAGTGCCGTTACGGGCCATCCCCGGTTGAAGTACCGGCGGGATAACCCAATTGTGTCTGAGGTACGGTACTACAACCAGTTCAGGGCGGTGGACTCTGTCCGTATCCCCGAGGCTTACGTGCTTCCCCGGGCCTGGAACCACATCCGGGAACGCCTGGACTGGAATGGGATCACCTATCAGGAACTGGATCGGGATACGACCCTGGATGTTACCGCCTATCGCATCGAGGACTATCAGACCTATACCAGGCCCTATGAGGGGCATTATCCGCATTACGGCACACGGATCAGCACAACCAGCCGGAAGGTCCGGTTCCGGGCAGGGGACCTCTTTATTCCCACCAGGCAGGAAGGCGTTCGCTTCCTGCTGGAGACCCTGGAGCCTCAGGCGACGGATTCTTTTTTCAACTGGAATTTTTTCGATCCCATCCTGCAGCGAAAAGAAGGGTTCTCGCCCTATGTGTTTGAAGAAGCGGCCACCGCACTCCTGCAAGCAGACGCGGGGCTTCGAGCGGAATTCAATCAGAAGAAACAAGAGGATCCGGATTTTGCAGCAAGCGGGTACCGCCAGCTCAACTGGCTTTATGAGCGAAGCCCGCATTATGAAGCGGCCCATATGCAGTATCCCGTTTACCGCTTTGAGCAATAGGTTATTCCGTGGGGTATTCGAAAAGAATGCGGATGTTGAGGTAGGAGTTCTCCAGGGCTTTGCGGATTTTTTTAGGGCCTTTCCATTTCACTTTCACGATCCCTTCGCTCTCCTCTCCCACCAGCTCCCCTTCGAAGTTGGTCTTCATGGCATACCAGTGTACTTCCTTTAACCGCAACTTGCCATTCCTTTTGAAGACGTGGTAGGTGGTCCTCAGGAAATTTTCGATTTGTAGGTCCTGTACCCCGGTTTCTTCTTCCACCTCCCGGATGGCGCAATCCTCCAGGGCTTCTTTCTTTTTGCACACACCTTTGGGCAGGTCCCATTTTTCGTTCCGGTAAATGAAAAGTACTTTTCCGGCTTTGTTGGTGACCACACCCCCGGCTGCAACGACTTTGGGTATGTACTTGGTGAACTTGTTGAGGATTTCCTCCCTGTTGGGGTGATAGATATAGGCCCTGGGCAGTTTTTCCTTTCTGAGGGCCTTAACCGCAGCCATGACCTGATCCCCGTTCATCATGAAATACTCGCTATCCTCCTGCTTCACGATTTTATCGGTGAGGATCAACGGCCTTTCATTCACAAAAACTTTATACATTTACAGCATGGTTTTGGACAAAGACACAGCCCTCAAAACAGCTGAGCTGTTATTACAAATAAATGCAATTAAATTAAAACCAGAAAATCCCTTTACATGGGCCTCTGGTTGGAAATCCCCCATTTATTGCGACAACCGGATCCTGCTATCCTACCCGCCCATCAGAAATTACATCCGGGAGCAGATGGCGCGGCAGGTAGAGGAATTGTACGGCAAGCCGGACGTGATAGCCGGGGTGGCCACTGGGGCCATTGGGATTGGTATCCTGGTAGCAGAACATTTGGGGTTGCCTTTTATCTATGTCCGGCCTCAGGCCAAGTCTCACGGGAGACAAAACCAGATTGAAGGCTATGCACAGAAAGGCCAGACCGTCGTGGTGATCGAAGACCTGATCAGTACGGGGATGAGCAGCCTGAACGCGGTGGATGCCCTGGAAGAGGCAGGCCTGAAGGTCAAAGGTATGCTGGCTATATTCAGCTATGGCTTTGACCTTTCCGTACAGCGGTTTGAGAAGCGGAACCTGTCCCTGCATACCCTCAGCAACTATGAGTATTTGATATCCCAGGCCTCCAGCACCGGATACGTAAGCCAGGACCAGTTGGAAACCCTGAAATCCTGGAAAGAGAACCCACAAGAATGGAATCCCTGATATGCATTTAGAATCCCCTACCAGCCGTATTCACAAGCCCCGTAAGGAGGTGTATGAATTCCTGACAGACCTTGGAAACTTCGAGCGACTCATGCCGGATTCCATACAGACCTTTGAAGTGTTGGATGAAGATACGTTTCGGTTTGCCCTGAAGGGAATGCCGGAGATCGTGCTTACCCGAAAGTCACAGAACCCCTACGATAAGATAGTCCTCGGGGCCGCCAGTGACAAACTGCCCTTTTCGCTGACTGCAGACCTAAGAGAGGTAACCCCTGAAGAAACCGAGGTAAGCCTTGGTTTCGAAGGACAGTTCAACGCAATGATGGCCATGATGGTCAAGGGACCGATCACCAATTTCCTGGGGACCCTCAGCGAGAAACTCAGCGGGATCTGAGACTACGGCTCCCTGAGATAGCGCACTTCCTTGAACCCAAAAGTCCTGAGCTTCCCGTTTTCCAGGGCGACCTGTAATCGTCCGTCGGCGTCCACCCCACGTATGGTCCCGATAAACCGATCCCCATCCGGCCTGCCGAAGGGAGCCGGCTGGTCTTTCAGATAGAGGTTTTGTTGGTACTGCTCCAGTAAAGTGTCATAGGTGGTGTGCGACATCTCATTGAAAGCCTTCTGGAGAAGGGATATGAAGGTCAAAAGCACTTCGTTCAGATCATAGGATCTCCCGGTGATGTTCTTCAGGGAAGTGGCGCCGGGAAGGTCCTTGAAATCAGTTTGGTTCACATTCAGGCCAATGCCGATAATACTCGCGGACAGGTCAGGGCCACGAAGCTGGTTTTCCAGCAGGATGCCGCATACCTTTTGGGAACCTGACAGAATGTCGTTGGGCCATTTCAGATAAAGTTCCGGAATTCCCAGGGATTCAAGCAGTCTGAAAACAGACCGGGATACCAGCATATTCAACAGGAAATGATTCCGGGCCGGAAAGGACTCAAATCTTTTTAATACGCTGAATGTTAGATTTTTACCCTCCTCTGCAACCCATCGAGTACCGGGCTGGCCGCGGCCGGCGGTTTGATGAGCGGCCTGTACCACCGTAAAATCCGGTACAGCTTCCCTGTTGGAAAGACGCTTTAAGTAGGCATTTGTGGAATCCGTGGCACTAAGTTTGATCAACTGCATGAAGGCCGTTTTTGCGTAATAAGCTTATGTTAAAATGCCCCACCCAAAAAACAAAAAAATAATAACTTTGTAAAAATTAAAATTTTTGAATGCAGAAACGGAAAGCAAGCGCAGATGAGTTGATTGCCTTAATCTTACACGGAATAGAAGAAGTTAAAGGAGTAGATATAAACATACTTGACTTACGGGAAATCGACAATACGGTTTGCGACTACTTTGTCCTTTGCAATGGCACCTCCAACACGCACGTCAACGCAATTGTCAATTCCATCCAAAAAACCGTCAGCAAAGCTATTCAGGACAAACCCTGGCACGTAGAAGGATCTGAAAATGCAGAATCGGTGCTTATGGATTATGTGAATGTGGTCATTCACGTATTCCAGAAACACGCCAGGGAATTCTACGATATCGAGGGACTTTGGGGAGACGCCAAGGTCACTCTCGTGGAAAGCAGCTATAACTAGGAAAATAAAAAATGGCAAAAGATAACAACACCCCTCAGAAAAAATCACGCTTCAGTTCATGGTGGATCTATGGATTGATCATCGTGTTTCTGATCGGATACCAGTTCCTGGGCAGCGACAGTTTGTCGCCCACCAGCAAAACCACCACTTCGGAATTACAGGAATTTCTCCGCAATGGGGATATCGACAAGATCCTGATCATTACAAATACGCGCCAGGCCAAGGTCTTCCTCACAGAGGAGGCGCTTTCCAAGGACGTCCACAAGGACGTGGCCAACCAGCCGTTTTCACTTACCTCGGGTACCGTTCCCCAGTATGTCCTGGATTACGGGGACCTCCAGAATTTCGAAAACGACATAAAAAAGATCAAACAGGAGAACAACCTGGATACGGTCGTGGATTACGATACGGAATCCAATGTGTTTATGGAGCTGTTGCTCACCCTGCTGCCCTTTGTGCTGATTATCGGGATCTGGATCTACCTTATGAGGCGGATGTCTGGGGGCGGAGCCGGTGGTGCCGGTGGGCAGATCTTCAATATCGGAAAATCAAAGGCAAAGCTATTTGACGAAAAAACAGACACCCGGACCACCTTTAAGGACGTGGCCGGCCTGGAGGGTGCCAAGGAAGAAGTAGAGGAGATCGTGGAATTCCTCAAAAACCCTGACAAATACACCTCCCTGGGAGGTAAGATCCCCAAGGGGGCCCTGCTGGTGGGGCCTCCGGGAACCGGAAAAACCCTTTTGGCCAAGGCAGTGGCCGGGGAAGCCAAGGTTCCCTTTTTCTCCCTGTCCGGTTCGGACTTTGTGGAGATGTTCGTAGGGGTGGGTGCCTCAAGGGTACGGGACCTTTTCAAACAGGCCAAGGACAAGGCTCCGGCCATCATCTTTATCGATGAGATCGACGCGATTGGGCGTGCCCGGGGCAAAAACAATTTCACCGGGTCCAACGACGAACGCGAAAACACCCTGAACCAGCTCCTGACGGAAATGGACGGGTTTGGAAGCAATACGAACGTAATCGTCCTGGCGGCCACCAACCGGGCAGATGTCCTGGACAAGGCGCTGATGCGGGCCGGCCGTTTTGACCGGCTGATCTATGTGGACCTTCCCGACATTCGGGAGCGAAGGGAGATCTTCGAAGTCCACCTGCGCCCCATTAAAACAGCCGAAACGCTGGACCTGGATTTCCTGGCCCGGCAAACCCCCGGGTTCTCTGGGGCGGATATCGCCAATGTCTGTAATGAGGCAGCCCTCATTGCGGCCAGGAAGGAACGGAAAGCCGTGACCAAGCAGGACTTTCTGGATGCCGTCGACCGAATCGTGGGCGGGTTGGAGAAGAAAAACAAGATCATTACCCCTGAGGAGAAAAAGACCATCGCCTATCACGAGGCGGGGCATGCCACAGTGAGCTGGATGCTGGAGCACGCAGCTCCCCTGGTTAAGGTAACCATCGTCCCGAGGGGGCAGTCCCTGGGAGCCGCCTGGTACCTCCCTGAGGAACGGCTTCTGGTGCGTCCAGAACAGATGGCGGATGAAATGTGCGCCACTCTGGGTGGAAGGGCCGCTGAAAAAGTAATCTTTAACAAAATTTCCACCGGTGCCCTGAGCGACCTCGAAAAAGTCACCAAACAGGCGCGTGCCATGGTCACTATCTACGGCCTGAACGACACGATCGGCAATGTTACCTATTACGACTCCAGCGGACAGTCCGAATACGGTTTCACCAAGCCCTACAGTGAAGAAACTGCCCAGAAGATCGATATGGAGATTTCCAAGATCATCGAAGAGCAGTATGTGCGGGCCATCTCGGTCCTGGATGAGAACAAGGATAAGTTGATCGTGCTGGCTGAGTTGTTATTGGAAAAAGAAGTTATCTTTAAGGAGGACCTGGAGCGGATCTTTGGCAAAAGGCCTTTTAAGGATAACTTTGACAAACTCGGACAGGAAAAGGCCATTATCGCCGCAGATGAAAAGAACAGTACTGAAAGTGCGGATGCCGGTGGGGAAAAGCCACAAGAGACGGAGGAGGAAGCCGTAGAGGAAAAAAAATAAACGGTGACCCGGGGTCCGATGCAGGTACAGAGAGCCCTGAATTCAATAATCGCTGAGATGTAACCACACCATGGGTTTATTTGACAAACTTTTTGGAGGAGGAAAGAAAAAAAAGCGTTCCAAAGAGACCGTTCAGACCCGGGGTGTCCACATGCCCGACCTGAAAATACCGGTAGACGAAAAATTCACCATACAGTTCAAAAAGAACGGCGGAAAATTCATCTATTGTGATTCTTTCGACGAGGTACTCGAAGGGCTCAGGAACATCATCGAGGAGAACCACTGGCAACAGGTCCCCTTCTACAGCCTGAATCCGGGCCTGGAGGAACGTTTCAGCAAGGAACAGATCCGCTTCACCAAAAAGGCATCGGAAAGCGATATTTTCTTCACCACCTGCGAACACCTGGTCGCCCAAAACGGATCCATCCTGGTGAGCTCCAATCAGTTGATGGAAAAAAAACTGAATGAAATCCCTGAAAACATCATCGTTTTCGCCACAACCAGCCAGCTGGTGGATTCCATTGGGGAGGGGTTAAAAACCATCAAGAAAAAGTACAAGTTACGGATACCGGCGAATATCACTACCCTGAAACACTTCCAACCCAGTTCAGAAAACTCCAAGGATTTCCTGACCTACGGGAGTAGTTCCAAACACCTGTACCTGTTATTACTGGAGGACCTGTAGCATGAGGGAAGTTCTTAGACGGCTATTGACCGGGGTCCTGTATGTGCTGCTCTTGCTTTCCGCGGTCTTCCTCAGTCCGGACGCTTATAACTTCCTTTTCATGGTCTTCGGGCTGGCCTGTCTCTACGAATACAAAAGGCTCGTCCTCCTTAAGGGTTACTACATCTTCATGGCCTACATCACCCTATGGTTTGTCTTTATCTACCTGACCCAGGACCCATTGCTGATTCGGTTATTGTTGTTCCTTACCATTGCGGTGAACACCGGACTGATAATTTACCTCTACACCCGGAAGCTCAGGGTATTTAGCACCCTTCAGAAATACCTCATTGGCCTGTTCTATCTGGGAGGCGGGTGTATATTCCTTACCATGATTCCCTATCAGAATGAATTTTTTGCCAAATACCTGATTATCGGGATTTTCATAATGATATGGGTCAATGACTCTTTCGCCTATCTGGTAGGGAAGTCCATAGGCCGTACGAAACTCTTCCCATCGGTATCTCCCAAAAAGACCATAGAAGGAAGTCTGGGAGGCATGGTTTTCACTCTGATAGCGGCCTATTTGTTGGGGCGGTATGCCCCCGTCCTGAATTCCGAGCAATGGATGATCCTGGGCGGCGTGGTGGTGGTCATGGGAAGTTATGGAGACCTGATTGAGTCAAAGCTCAAAAGGGCGGCGGGCATCAAGGATAGCGGTGCCATCCTGCCGGGCCACGGAGGCATGCTGGACCGGCTGGACAGCCTGGTCTTTGCCGCGCCCTTTGCGTATCTAACCTTAATTGTCTTTAGCTATGTTTCATAAGGAAGGCCAGAAGATCATATTGATCGCATTTTTTGGATGTGCGGCCGCAGTGTTGCTGGCCCATTTTTATCTCAATCCGGAGTGGCTGAAGATTTCCGTTCAGGCGGCAGCCCTGTTACTGCTGATCAGCATCCTTCAGTTCTTCCGCAATCCGAAAAGGGTTGCCCCGAAAAACTTCGATGAGATCCTGGCGCCGGTAGACGGCAAGGTGGTTGCCATCGAGGAGGTAGAGGAGACTGAGTACTTCCATGACAAGCGCATTCAGGTATCCATCTTTATGTCGCCGGTCAATGTGCATGTTACCCGGTACCCGGCCAGCGGGCAGGTTGCGTATTCCAAATACCATCCGGGCAAATACCTGGTTGCCTGGCATCCAAAATCCAGTACGGAGAATGAACGAACCACCGTGGTGATCCAGACGCCCAAATTCGGCAAGATAGGGTACCGTCAGATCGCCGGGGCCATGGCGCGGAGGATTGTCAATTATGCCGAGGTCGGGGAGAGTATTCAGCAGGGGGATGATGCCGGGTTTATAAAATTTGGCTCACGGGTAGATTTGTTGCTACCTTTAGACTGCCTCATTACGGTGAAATTGCATCAAAAAGTGGTTGGAGCCAAAACCTGTATGGCTACCCTGGGACGGCAGGATGAAGAATGAAAAATTACATAGGGAATTCAAGGAAGCCGTTGATTATATCAACAATTACACAGGCCTGCTCCCCGCCGACCTGCTCTTGAAATTATACGCCTACTACAAGATCGCAAACCAGAATTTCAACAACCCGGGGAGTAAAACCCCCCTTATCAATGCCTTCAAGGCCAACGCCCTGATTCAGGCCAGGGATATCGATCCGGAGGAGGCCATGAAGGAGTATATCGACCTGGTAGATTCCGTAGTCAGAAAACTATCCTGAAAGGCCTCAGTAGGCCACAGAAGCTTTCCGGGGTTTCTTTTCCAGGAAACGGAAGTATAAAGCCGCCAGAAAGGTTATACCGAAATACAGGCCGACCAATAGTGGGCCTTCTGCCCAAAGACGTCCAAGCCCAAACCAGTCGCCGGTTATGTAAATGAGCGCCCATCCGGCCAGGGCCCTTCCGACTTCAATCCAAACGGCATAAGACTTCCCATCCATCAGGGTGGTGTAGCCGTAGATTCCGGCAAATACAAATGTTCCGAAAAGCAGCAATCCGTCAAAACCAATCGCACTGTAGTTATAAAACATAAACAACAGCAGGACGAGGGTACTGGCCATCTGGAAAATGGCATATCCTTTAAGCGCGGCAGATGCCGGAGGCTGGTATCTTTGGAAATGATAGACATCCGTGATCACCTCCCTGGGGTATTTTTCAGCTACGTCAGCCGGGCGCCATCCCGTAGGCATGAACCAGATCCGGAATTTATCGACAAGGCTGCGGGCCCGCCAGGCATCCTGTATCAGCCGCCAGAGATGTTGAAAATTGATATGTATTGGGTTCCAGGTTCCTGCAGGTTTTAGGACTCCGTACTGAGGGGGTACCTCCT
>CBDUBB010000031.1:0-13115 GCA_965365265.1 uncultured Flavobacteriaceae bacterium | reverse complement strand
GGAAGCTGTTGAGAAGGGATATGAGAAAGAGTACTTGGTTGAAACCGGATTGAGTATCGAACGCGATAATGGACAGCTGATCGATCGCTTCGCCGGTCGGGTGATGTTCCCTATACATAATCTTTCGGGTCGCGTTCTGGGATTTGCGGTTGGTCCAGACTCTGCCCATGCGCGTTGGGGTGACGGTCATCGCCGACTTTTTTCGGAACCCAGATACGTCCGTCATTCCTCAGGGATTCGGACATCAGCGTCAGTTTGGACTGGTGGTCTCCCGAAACGGGGATACAGGTGGGGTGTATTTGTGTGAAGCAGGGGTTTGCAAAGAAGGCCCCTCTTCGGTGTGCCCGCCATGCAGCGGTCACATTGCTTCCCATGGCATTGGTGGAGAGGAAAAAGACATTGCCATACCCCCCGGATGCCAGTACCACGGCATGGGCTGAATGGCGCTCGATCTCCCCGGTGACCAAATCCCTGGCGATAATACCACGGGCCCTGCCATCCACCAGGACAACATCCAGCATTTCATGCCGGGTATAGGATTTGATTTTCCCCCGGTGGATCTGACGGTTCATCGCGGCATAGGCTCCCAGCAGGAGTTGCTGGCCGGTTTGCCCTTTGGCGTAAAAGGTTCGGGACCCCAGCCCCCCGCCGAATGAGCGGTTGTCCAGAAGCCCCCCGTATTCACGTGCAAAGGGAACTCCCTGGGCCACGCACTGGTCAATAATGTTGACGGATTCTTCAGCCAGGCGGTACACGTTAGCTTCCCGGGAGCGGTAATCCCCACCCTTGATAGTATCGTAAAAGAGACGGTATGGACTGTCCCCGTCTCCCTGGTAGTTCTTGGCAGCGTTGATGCCTCCCTGGGCCGCGATGCTGTGAGCGCGTCTCGGGGAATCCTGATAACAGAAAGTCTTTACATTGTAGCCCAGCTCGGCTAGAGTGGCTGCAGCTGAAGCCCCTGCCAGCCCCGTCCCGACGATAATGACATCAATGTTCCGTTTATTGGCCGGATTAACCAGGTTGATCTCGTTCTTATGTTTGGTCCACTTATCGGCCAGTGGGCCGGATGGAACCTTGGAGTCCAGAATTCCCATAATTAATGCGTTATCGGGTTTAGGTGATGATAAAGGGCGATAAAGATGAAAAGAAGCGGAACCACGATGGCGTAAAGCCGGGTGAAGTTCCGGATCGCCGGAGTGTACTTGTTGTTAACTCCCATGGTCTGAAAGGAGGACGCGAAACCGTGCCACAGGTGGAGGGACAGCAGCACGAAGGAAATCACGTACAGGACAGTCCGCCAGATGGGCTCAAATTTTTCAACGGTTTCCGCGTAGTAACGGGTAGGGTCCTCAGGGTTCGCCTCTACGAATTTGTAGTTCATCTCGTGAATCCAGAAGTCGTAGAAATGCAAGCCCAGGAAAGCCAGCACAAGGGCGCCTGTGACGATCATGTTCCTGGAAACCCAGGGAGCGTTGGCTCCTCCCCGGTACTTTACGTACTTGACCGCCCTGGCTTTTTTGTTCTGCACCTCCAGCACGAAGCCCATTGCGAAGTGCACAACCACCCCTGCGATGAGGATAGGCTGCATGATAAATTGTACCAGTGGGTTGTAGCCCATAAAATGAGACCACTGGTTAAAAATTTCCGGGCTGATTACTGAACTGAAATTGATGGTGACGTGAAGGGCCAGGAACAGCACCAAAAAAAGGCCAGATAAGGCCATGACTACCTTTCTGGCAACAGAGGATTTAGCGAGTCCGCTCATGGATAGTTGGTTTTTTACAGCGATCACAAAAATACTTCACAGCCTACTTAATAACAAACTTTAACGGCCTTTCTGCCGGGATTTAGAAGGATCTTAAGAAGATTTTAGTGCAAGGTCATTCTGCCAGCTCCTCCCCCCGCATATCTGAGAGTTGAATACCCAATGCCCGGGTGGACAACTGAACGTCGATAAAGCTCAGTAAGAGGGAGATGATAAGCGCCAGCAGGCTGACCCCAAAAAACAGATTGGCCCAAAACATCCATTGCATGTAAATAAGCAACATGCTCAGCGCACTCAGAAGGAAACTCATGATGGCTGAAGCCTGCATTTGCTTGATGATCTCAAGGCGCCGCTGCAACAGCCTTACCTGCTTTCCAAGGATGACCGTGGCCTTTTTCTTGTACTGCCCGTGCAACTGCCTGATCAGGGCTGCAATCGCAAGGTATCTCGCATTGTAGGCCAGCATGCTTAAAGAAATGGCCGGGAAAAGCAGGGCGGGGATGCTCAGGGTTAATTCCATAATTTCAGTGGGACGATGGCATTTAAAGTTGCGGCCCTAGTTTATTTTAAATTGTCTTTTCTGCTGCTGTCCTCCGAGCTTGAGAACGACCTCGTAGGTCCCTTTTGGGAGGTAGGTTTTCCCATCCGAGGCTTCCTTGAGCGGGGTTTTGTATTTGGACAGGTATTGCTTTTTTCCCGATTTTGAGAAGGCTACGTCGTATGAGATAACGTTGAACCCAGGATCCGCCTTAACCTCAGTTTCACTAAGTGAGATGCCGTCCGGGGTTTGGACCACAGCGGTCACCGTACCGCCTTTCCGGCTGTAGAAATTGATGTCCAGCCCAGGGGTGTTCGGAGTTCCCCAGGCGGAGTAGGAATTTCCCCAACGGGAAGAATGCCGCAGATCAGAAAGCTCAAAGACTACCAGGGATTCTTCGAGAGCCTCCCCCTGAAGTGTTTGCAGGACCGCGATATCCGCCTTGTAAATACTGCGGCCGTGGGTGCCAACCAGCAGGTGTTTAGCTTCTGGTTGGATGACCAGATCATGCACCGCCACATGTGGCATGCCGTTTTGCATCAGTTCCCAGGTCTCGCCCCGGTCAAGGGAGACATACAGGCCATTGTCGGTGCCCGCAAAGAGGAGGTTTTCGTTCGCGGGGTCTTCCAAGACCACATTTACCGGGGAAGCCGGAATTCCCTTTGAAATGGATTTCCAGGTTTGCCCGTAGTCTTCACTTACGTAGAGATAGGGGTTGAAATCGTCCCACCGGTATCCGTTCAGGGCAACATAGACCCGGCTCTCTTTATGGCTGGAGGCTGCAACCCGGCTCACCCATAGATCTTCCGGAAAGCTGTCGGAGATCCGCTGCCAGGACCCGCCTGAATTTCGGCTTATATGGACCAGGCCGTCGTCGCTTCCGGTGTAGAGCAAACCGAACCGAAACGGGGATTCTGAAATGGTGGTGAGGGTTCCATAGGCTACATTCCCCTTTTTTCCTCCCTTTGTCAGATCTTCCGAAATAGCGCTCCAGTCATCCCCCTGGTTCATGGACCTGTGGAGTTTGTTGCTACCCAAGTACAGGATGTCCTGATTGTGTGAGGACAGCAGGATGGGGGTCTGCCAGTTAAAGCGATACGGGGATTCCCCAAGGGAGTGTTTCGGCTGGATGTAGGTGCGTTTTTCCGAGGCGAGGTCCAGCCGGAAATAATTGCCGAACTGATATCCCGTGTAGACGATATCCGAATTCCTCGAATCCACCTGCACCTGCATTCCGTCCCCGCCCATAATGGGCTTCCACGGGTACTGGCCGGTTTGGTGCCACCTTACCGATTCACTCGCGTTGTGAGGTCCTTTCCAAACCCCATTGTCCTGCAGTCCCCCGTAAACATTATAAGGTGTTTGGTTGTCCACGTTTATGGCATAGAACTGCCCGACGGTTGGGGTATTGTTTTTGATCCAGTGTTCCCCGGAGTCGTAGGAGATGTTGACCCCCCCGTCGTTACCGTTGATCAGATGCCCCTGCAGTTCCGGGTTGATCCAAAGGGCATGATGGTCTGCATGCACATTATCCCCATTGACGGATTTAAACGTCTTGCCCCCATCGTCGGACCGGAGGATGGGCACCCCGACGATATATAGTTGTTCTTTGTTGTAGGGGGCAACGCGGATCTGCCCAAAATAATATCCGTAGCTGTAATAGAGGTCCTCAATGAAATCTTCATGCGTCCGGCGCCAGGTTTCCCCTCCATCATCACTTCGATAGACCTCCGCTCCGATGACCGGGGTATCGAAAAGTTGGGAGTTGGCATCTTCCAGGTAGGCTGCCAGGTCCGCGGGTTTGACCGTGCCGCTTCGGACCATTTGTTTCACATTATCCGCTCTGTATTTTTCCTGGAAACCATTGGTTTTCAAAAATTCGTTCAATTTGTCGTTGTCCAGCTCCAGGAATTGACTGGCGGACATGGGTTTAAAATCTTCCTTTGTCAACTTATCGGCATCATCATCGGCCGCATCCTTCGGACGTCTGAACTGATTGTCCAGGATGGCGTATATGGTTTCGGCATCAACGACGGCAAGGCCAATCCTCCCAACGCCTTCACCGGTCGGGAACCCCGAACCTTCACCGGTGACCTTCTGCCAGGAGTCTCCCCCATCCGTACTCTTGTAGATCCCTGAGCCCGGACCGCTGCCTTTGAAATTCCAGGCTTTTCGATCGCGTTCCCATGCCGCAGCGTAAAATACTTCTGGATTGTCGGGGGAAGCTGCCAGGTCTATGATCCCGGTGTTCTGATCAATAAAAAGCGTCTGCTTCCATGTATTTCCTCCGTCTGAGGATTTATACACCCCCCGTTCCGAGTTCGGAGAGTAGAGGTGTCCTGCCACAGCTACCGTTATTTCTTCCGGGCGTGCCGGATGGATAAGGATCCTCCCTATATGGTGTGAATCCGGAAGGCCGATGTAGCTCCAGGTCTTTCCCATATCGGTGGATTTGTAGATGCCGACACCTGCGTAGGAAGACCGGGAGGAATTGTTTTCTCCCGTTCCGGCATAAATGGTTCCACTGGGCCAGTGAACAGCGATTTCCCCTAGGTTCTGGGTGGGGATGTTGTCCATCACCGGCTCAAAGGTTGTCCCATTATTGCCAGTGTGCCACAACCCTCCGGAAGCATAGGCAACATAAAACTCTGAAGGCTTTTCAGGGTTGGCCTCAATATCGACAACACGGCCACTCATAACAGAGGGTCCTATGTTTTCCAGGCGCAGGTTTTTAACCAGGGAATTTGTTTTCATGGTCTCCAGTTGCTGCAGGGCGTCCAAAACTTTGGAAGCCTCAGTGGGCGACGTTTGTGCGGTCATTGCAGCTAGACCTCCTAAACTAAGCAGGAAGAACAGGGTTTTCTTAATCATAGTAGATGGATTCTTATGGTTTTCAGGGGTTTGTTCTTTGAACAGGAATTAAATATGTTAGAATTTTTGGTAATTTAGGAAGGATAAACCAACTAAACCAAAAATTATGGAAGAGTACCTGCCTTTAATTATTCAGCTGATCTCCGGGGCCCTCGGGGGTAACCTGGCTGGAAAGCTATTTCCAAACATTTCCCTTGGGACCGCTGGAAACTCCATCTCCGGAATTCTGGGTGGCGGCCTTGGAGGCTGGCTCCTGGGCATGCTCGGCCTGGCGGAACCCGAAGCCGGAATGGGACTTTCCGCCATCCTCGGCAGTATTGCCGGAGGAGGCGTGGGCGGAGGCCTTATCATGGCCGTAATCGGAGCCCTTAGAAAGGCATTCGTTAAATAGCTGAACATGCCAGTCTCAACATCAAAAGGAGGATATCCTCCTTTTTTTTGTTCCTAATGGATACCTACCTTTGAGCAAACCTCAATTCTATGAAATACCATCCCATCGATTCCAGCCTTTTTGTCAAAAACCGACAAAAATTCATGGCTAAAATGCAACCTTCCAGCCTGGCTGTTTTCAATTCCAATGATATCTATCCGGTCAGTGCAGACAGTACGATGCCCTTTCAGCAGCATCGGGATATTTTTTACCTGAGCGGCGTTGACCAGGAGGAAAGCATCCTGCTGCTGTTCCCGGATGCCACGGATCCCAAGAACCGCGAGGTGTTATTCCTGAGGGAGACCAATGAGCACATTGCGGTTTGGGAAGGGGAGAAGCTGACCAAGGAAAGGGCCTTTGCCGTTTCGGGCATCAGAACGGTCTACTGGCTCAAGGAATTTGACAAGATCTTCTTCGACCTGATGACCGAGGCGAGCACCATTTATTTCAACACCAACGAACACTACCGGCAGGCGGTTGAAACCGAGACCCGTGAGGCGCGTTTTATCAAGACCTGTAAGGAACAATACCCGGCACACCAGGTAGCCAAAAGCAATCCGATACTCCAGGAGATTCGCGGGGTCAAAGAGGGAGTGGAAATCGAATTGATGCGAACGGCCTGCGGGATTACTGAAAAGGGATTCCGTCGCGTCCTGGGCTTTGTGCGCCCCGGGGTTTGGGAATACGAAGTTGAAGCGGAGTTTCTGCATGAATTCATCCGGAATCGTTCCCGGGGATTTGCATATACTCCCATAATAGCATCGGGAAACAATGCCAACGTGCTGCACTACATCGAGAACAACCAGCAATGCCGGGACGGGGATCTTATCCTGATGGATGTAGGTGCTGAATACGCAAACTACTCCAGCGATATGACCCGGACCATCCCCGTTAGCGGCCGTTTTTCGAAGCGGCAGAAGGAAGTTTACCAAGCGGTTTTAAGGGTAAAGGATGAAGCCACCAAAATGTTGGTGCCAGGCACCATTTGGGCGGAATATCACAAGGAAGTTGGCAAGGTCATGACATCGGAGCTCCTGGGCCTGGGCCTTCTGGACAAGTCAGATGTTCAAAATGAGGATCCTGACTGGCCCGCGTATAAAAAATACTTCATGCACGGAACCAGCCACCACATAGGTTTGGACACCCATGATTACGGGGCCCTGAAGACCCCCATGAAACCGAATATGGTTTTTACCGTAGAACCCGGAATCTATATCCCGGACGAAGGGTTTGGTATCCGCCTGGAGGACGATGTGGTCATTCAGGAATCAGGAGAGCCGGTCAATCTGATGGAAAACATCCCCATTGAAGCAGAGGAGATCGAGGCGTTGATGAATGTGGGATAGTCTGCAGTCGGCACTGGTAGTGGGACAGTAAAGCTTAACCCAGGGTTCAGGGATATAGGGTGTAAACAAACCGGCTGCCTACTGCGATTGCCAACTGTAAACTAAAAAAACCCGGCCTTTTGGTCGGGTTTTTTAGTTTGGACTCTTGTGATTATTCCTCTACAAAAAGGTAATTCAGGTTCAGCTCATTAAAGGCCTTGTTGAAAGCGGTGATCTCCTCATCGACCATTTTGTCAAACGCGCTCAATTGTTGATTGATCTTCAGGGTCAGCTCATTTTTGACCGCAACATCCTGCTCTGTGGGCGGAAAATCATCCAGTCCCACAAGGCTGTTGAGGTGCGCCAGCTTGTTGGTCAGCCTGATGGGAAAGTTCAGAGGATCCTGGTTGCTGCGATTCTTGGTCTGATAGAGTGCTTTTTCGATTTCTTCAAAGCCTTCCTTCATCTTTTTCGCGCGCTCCACCAACTCCCCGGTACGTTCGTCCTGGCCGTACTGGGTCACAAAGGCATCCAGCTGCTCGTTTACCCTGCGGATCTTTTTAATGGACTGGTGGGCCCTGTCTACCGTGTTGTTGACATCCGTAATAAAATCGTGTTGTTTTTGCATGTCTGCCACGGTAACTTCTGCCCGCGGATCAGGCAGGATATTGAATGTCTGTGATTGCGTCTCTCCCATGGCATTCAGGTGGACCCTGTAGGAGCCGGGCGCAGCTTTTGGACCGTTCAGGCTGGCCCACCAAAAGATCATTCCCTTTAAGCTTTCAGCTCCTTTGCCCCGGGTATCCCATGAATGGGTATTCCCTCCCTTTTTCACCTTCAGCTTATGGTCCGGCTCCTTGGCATAAGTGCTGTAAGTTGCCAGGGTATCTCCCGCCATGGTGGTGTAGGTTAGGGCAACACTGTCTTTTTCTGCGAAATCCTTCAGGTAGAAATGGGTGACGACCCCGCCCGGATGGTTTTGCCCTTCCGTTTTCGAAGGAGTGCTCCTGGCCCCTCCTTTGGTGCGGTACGAATCCTTGGGCTTGAAGAGGATGGCCGAGGCATTGCTCTTTGATTCCTCCAGTTGGTGCAGCACCGACAGATCATCCAGGATCCATAGGCTGCGTCCCTGGGTGGCAACAATCAGGTTGTTGTCCTTAAGGGCCAGGTCCGTAATGGGCACTATCGGCAGGTTCAACTGGAAGGGTTTCCAGTTGCGGCCGTCGTCAAAGGAAATATACATCCCCGTTTCCGTTCCGGCATACAGAAGCCCTTTCCTGCCGGGATCTTCCCTTAATACCCGGGTGAAGTGCTCCGAATCAATGCCATTGGTGATTTTCTGCCAGGATTTTCCATAATCCGTGGTCTTGTACAGGTAAGGCTTGAAATCCCCCAGTTTGTACCGGGTGGCTGCCACATAACAGGTTCCTTCATCAAAAGCAGAGGGTTCGATGCTGTTTACCATACTCCACTCCGGCATGTCAGGTGGGGTGACGTTCTCCCAGTTCTGTCCGCCATCCCGGGTCAGATGGATTAGCCCATCGTCGGATCCAACCCACATAAGCCCTTCGGTTATCGGGCTTTCATTTGCCGCAAAAATGGTGCAATAGTATTCCACCCCTGTATTGTCCTGGGTAATGGGCCCCCCGCTGGACACGAGTTTGTCCGGGTCGTTTCGGGTCAGGTCCGGACTCAGCAGCTCCCAGCTTTGACCCTCATCCGTACTCATGTGGACATGGTTGGAGAAAGTGTAGAGTTTGTTCGGGTCATGCCGGCTGAAAATGATAGGGAAGTTCCACTGGAAGCGGTATTTCATCCCTTCTGCTCCATAACCCATGGGGTTGTCGGGCCAGACATTTACGGCTCTTACGGTTCCCGCATCATGGTTGACACGGGTCAGGAACCCACCGTAGCTTCCACCATAAACGATGTCGTTATTTTCAGGGTCCACCGCAATATGGGCGCTTTCACCACCGGCTGTTTCCTCCCAGTCCTCTTCCGATATGCCCCGGCCATCCGAGCGGTGCCTGATACGAATCGTCGAATTGTCCTGTTGGGCGGCATAAATACGGTAGGGGAAGGCATTGTCCGTGGTTACCCTGTAAAACTGTGCGGTTGGCTGGTTGTAGTATGTGCTCCAGGTGGTTCCCCCATCATAGGAAACCTGGGCCCCTCCGTCATCCCCGATGATCATCCGGGTTGGGTCTTCCGGGGCAATCCACAAGTCGTGGTGATCCCCATGGGGCGCATTAAAGGTGTTGAACGTTCTCCCACCATCCGTGGACTTGTGGTAGCGGACATTCAGCACATAGACCACGTCCTCGTCATGGGTGTCGGCATACACCCGGGTATAATACCAGGCGCGCTGACGCAGTTTTCGCTCGCTGTTGACCTGGCTCCAGGTCTTGCCCCCGTCTTCTGAACGGTAGAGGCCACCCTTGTCCTGGTGCTCCACAATTGCCCACACCCGTTGTGAGTTTACAGGGGAAACAGTGATCCCCATAATCCCCAGGGTCCCTTCCGGGAAGCCTTCGCTTTTGGAAATTTCCTCCCAGCTTTCGCCACTGTCGGTAGACTTCCAGAGGGCAGACCCATCACCTCCGCTGCTCAGGGAATAGGGAGTTCTTTGCACCCTCCAGGTGCTGGCATAGAGAATCCGCGGGTTGTTGGGGTCGAAAGTAAGGTCTACTGCCCCGGCATGTTCGTTGGCAAACAACACCTTCCGCCATGTGGTTCCCCCATCTGTGCTTTTATAGACCCCCCTTTCTTCTGTGGGTTTATATATATTCCCCAGGACTGCTGCAAATACCACATCCGGGTTGTCAGGGTGTACCCTTAACCTTGGAATATGGCGGCTTTTTTCCAGGCCGGCCTGTTTCCAGGATTTTCCGGCATCCTCACTTTTCCAGATCCCATAGCCTGAAGAGACATTCCCCCTGACCGTTTTTTCACCACCACCAACATAGATAACATTGGGATCGCTTTGCGCTACTTCGACGGCCCCTATACTGCCCCCGAAATACCCGTCTGAAATATTCTCCCAGGTCCTCCCACCGTCTGTGGTACGCCAGACCCCACCTCCGGTGGCCCCGAAGTAAAAGAGGTTTGGTTTGCCGGGGACTCCGGTTACCGCGGCAGAGCGACCACCCCGGAAAGGGCCTACAAGCCGGTACTCCATAGAGGAATAAAGCTGCTCGGGATAAGGGTCTGAGTCATTGGATTTTTTTCTTCTTTGGCCTTCTGCATTCAGAGGCATCAGGCACAAGGCGAGCAGGAAAACCCCCGCCTTCAGGAATGAATTTCTCATTTGAGTAGTGTTCGAATTAGTCAGTCTTAAATGTACCAAAAATGAAGTGAACTGGAAACCCCTGAAAACCACCTCTAAATTGCCCGGGATTTGGCCAATAAAAAGAGGGGGAATCCGATGAGGGTAGCAATTTCACTGTCGATAAAATTTGTACCTTATCAAAAAACAATCTAACCCACCTTATGAAAACGACACCTCCCCATGTTTCGTGGATTCCCCTTCTTCTGCTGGCAGTCCTGTTTTCCTGCAAAGAGGAAGCACCCAGCTCCGAGGATATCCCGGTTTTCAGCAAGACCTTTATCGACACCCATAATGGATATTCCGAAGCTGTGGTGGTAGAATCCGGCGGCCTGAGGACCATTCATGTCTCCGGACAGGTAGGGGATGGAGAAGACCTGGAATCCCAGATGCGGTCGGCCTTGTCAAACCTGAAGGATGTCCTGGGGAAAGCCGGGGCAACCATGGCAGATGTGGTAAAAATGAACACCTATATCGTGGACTACGGCCCGCAGACCCTTACATCCTTCAGGAAGGGGCGCAAGGAGCTGCTCGGTGATTCAGACATGCCTGCAAGCACCCTGGTCGGAGTAGAAGCCCTGGCCCTGCCGGAATGGCTCATAGAAATTGAGGCAGTGGCCGTAGGTCCCATAAGCCAATAGATTGCTGTTGCAAGTATACAATGGACCCAGAAGCAAAGAAAAGACGATGGCTGCAGGCCGGATTTATCCTGGGAGTGGTCCTGTTTCTGCTCGGCACCCTGGACCCTCTGGAAGGCAGTATCCTGATCCTGGCAGGAAGTGTCCTGCTCGCAGCCGTCAGTCATTTTTACAGGGACCCGCACCAAAAATGGTACAGGATCGCTGCTATTTTGATCTTTCTGGGCGTTTTAGCGCTTTGGATCCTCTCAGCCCTGGGGGGCTTCGGGGGCGAAAGTGACCTGGCCTATGGCTGGGGCGTATTGATCCTTCCTTATCCTGTTGGATGGATGATGTTGCTGGTATTGTTTTACCTCAGGCTCTTTGTGCAGAATAAGAGGAAAAATTAACACGTATTTGCGCCCTGCTATTCTGTGTTATTCGGTAAAATTGGCCGGAATTTTTGCGTATTAATAAACTTGCATACAGCGTTTTAGGAAGTTTTAGCCCTCATAGCGCCAACTTAAAATCGATAATGGATGACCAATATATTGAAAGTAGCTGCGGCCCAATTATCCCCTGTATTTCTGAATAGGGAGGAAACGGTTGCCAAAGCCTGCGCGGCAATCTTAAAAGCAGGGGAAAAGGGCGCCAAGTTGATTGTGTTTCCCGAAGCCTTTATTCCGGGATATCCGGATTGGATATGGCTAATACCTAACAGTAAAGGGGCAGATCTAAGTGAGCTTTATCAAAGACTGGTCGAAAATGCCATTTCGATTCCTGATGACACCACTGACCAATTATGCAAAACCGCAAAAAAAGCGGGGATTAATGTTGTTATTGGTGTAAATGAGCGCAATACAGAGACCAGTAATTCAAGTCTGTTTAACAGCCTTTTATTTATCGACGATAAAGGCACAGTATTGGGAAAGCACAGAAAGTTAATACCTACAGGGGGCGAACGACTTATATGGGCACAGGGAGATGGAACTACCCTGCATTCCTATGACACTTCTGCCGGCAAAATAGCCGGCCTTATTTGCTGGGAAAATCTCATGCCATTAGCCAGAAATGCCATTTACGAAAAGGGAACCGAAATTTTGGCCTCTCCAACCTGGGATAAAAGCCCAAATTGGCTGCAATCCATGCAACACATTGCCAGAGAAGGCGGGGTTTTTGTGATCAGTACCTGCATGGCCTTAAAAATGGATGAGATTCCGGAGGAATTTGAATTTAAGAAGCTTTATCCGGAGGACAGAGAATGGATAAATGTTGGTAACAGCTGCATTATAGGTCCCAATGGACAAATTTTAGCGGGCCCATTAGAAGCGGAAGAGGACATTCTTTATGCGGATATTGACCTGAGAAGTATTATTAAGGCAAAAAGAATGTTCGATGTGGTGGGTCATTATTCAAGACCAGATGTTTTTAGTTTTTCGATTCGATCCAACCAATAAAGAAGACCATTCCTTGCGGCATTGCTATCATCTGGAAAAGAATCAAGAAATCACTGTGTGCTGTTTTTCAGGATGAGAAAAATTAGCAAAGCTAATTTTCAATAGATTTCAAGCGAACTTGTTTACCTTGGGGTGTAAATTGCTTCTGTCATGCGACTTCTGAGGTTTACCCTTTTAATCTGCTTTTTCTGTATGTCTGTCACCAATGGTCAAGAAAGAATCCGGCAGCATGGAATTGAATTGGGTGTTCTCAAGCCCGGACCTGAGAATGCCATCACGGACGTACCCGGAGTCCGCGTAGGACAGGTTACTCTTATTGAGGGAGACTCTGTGCGCACAGGTGTCACGGCCATATTGCCTCATTCTGGCAACCTCTACCAGGAAAAGGTCCCGGCAGCCATTTATATCGGAAACGGCTTTGGGAAACTCGCCGGTTACAGCCAGGTAGCCGAATTGGGAAATATCGAAACCCCGATCGTTTTAACCAATACGCTGAGTGTACCCGTGGCCATGGATGCCCTGATCAGCTATACGCTGAAACAACCCGGCAATGAGGAAGTTCGTTCTGTAAATGCGGTAGTGGGGGAAACCAACGATGGCCGCCTGAACGATATCCGTGGACGGCATGTTGGCGAGGCAGATGTGTTGGAGGCCATTGAGAATGCTGCCTCCGGCCCGGTGGAGGAAGGAAATGTTGGGGCAGGCACGGGCACGATTGCCTTTGGGTATAAAGGAGGCATCGGGACTGCCTCCCGAAAAGTCCCGAAAAAATCTGGAGGTTTTACGG
>CBDUBB010000030.1:0-13377 GCA_965365265.1 uncultured Flavobacteriaceae bacterium | reverse complement strand
ATATGCGATCCTCCTTCAACCGGGTCCAGTTCTTAAAATGCAGCACAAAAACTCCCAGACTGCCTAAGACAGCCAGTACGATGAGGAGGTTGAGCGTCCAGTGACGTCTGGTTTTCGCCATTACTTGTCCGTTGAGGTCCGGTATTTATCCAGCCAGGCAAGGGTGTGGGCAACCTTGCTGATCAGGTTGCTGGGCCGGTTGGCAATCCCGTGGCCCGCCTCTGGAATTTCCACCAAAACGGTTTCGATCTTCCTGAGTTTCAGGGCGTGGTAGAGTTGTTTGGCTTCGCTGGGCGGGGTTCGCAAATCATTCATCCCCACCATGACCATGGTCGGTGTTTTAACATTGCCGACAAGGGATAGAGGGGAAAAGTTCCAGTACCCTTCGAAATTCTCCCAGGGCTGGCCCGGGTAGCGGCTGTTGGCATAGTAGAAATAATTGTCGGCCACCAGGGTCTTACTGATCCAGTTAACGACCGGCTTGGCCACAACTGCCGCTTCAAAACGGTCGTTCTTTCCAATGATCCAGGCAGTCATGATGCCCCCGGCACTCCCACCGGTGACAAACAGCTGGTCTTCATGGGCAATCCCCTTTTCAATGCAGGCATCCACCCCGTCCATGACATCCTGGTAGTCGTCCCCCGGATAATTGTTGTACAGCAGGTTGGCGAAGGCCTCCCCGTAGCTGGTACTGCCCCTCGGGTTTGGATAGAAAACGATGTATCCGGCAGCCGCATACAGCTGAATTTCCGCCGTGAACCGGTCCCCGTAGTTGGAAATCGGGCCCCCGTGGTTCTCCACCAGAAACGGATACTTCTTCCCCGGATCGTATTCCGGGGGATAGACTATCCAGCCCTGGATATCCCGGCCATCCACACTGGAGGAATACCAGATTTCCTCCACCTTGCCCAGTTGGCGCTGATCCAGCAGGCCTTTGTTGAGGTGCGTGATCCTCCTGGGGCTTTTGGCGCCCTTCTCCACAACCGCAATATCTGCCGGAAATTCGGGCCGGGTAAACGTATAGGCCAGGGCGCCTTCGGCGCTGACGCTAAAGGAGCCTCCCCCGTAGGGCCTTCCGATGGAGGTTCCCCCCAGGTTGTCCGCCATTTTTGTAACATTCCCGCTGAGGGAAACATAGCCGATCTTCGAATTCCCCTTGTCGTCATAGGTGAAATAGACCCCCCGGCTCTTTGCATCCCACTTCAGGTCGCTGACGCTTCGGTCAAGGTCTGCAGTCAGCACCTGCTTTCCGGAACCATCGGTTCGCATCAGACGCAGTTCGGATACCTGGTGCGCCTGCACTTTGTCCGTATAGCCCCGGTAGGCTATGTAATTACCGTCCGGGGAGGCCACCGGGCCGGAATCCGGGCCAGGGCTGTCTGTCAGTACGGCTATCGCTCCATCATCCAGGGTCAGGGCGTAGATCTCCGAATTCCGAAAGTCGTATTCCCAATCTTCGGATCGATTGGCCGAGAAGTAAATCCTGTTCCCGTCCGGCGACCAGGACAGCTGGCCCCGGTGATGGTAATTCCCGGAACTTACCTGCCGGGCGGCTCCCCCTTCCGAGGGAATCACAAAAATATGGGTGAACCCCGGGGGAATATAGCCCCTCCCGTCGGCTTCGTGGTAAAGGCGATCGGTTATCCTGGGAGTGCCGGCCCACTTTGCGCCTTTGGGTTTTTTCGGCATTTTGGCAATAACCGGGGCCTCCTCAGGGACATTCATGGTAAAGGCGATCTGGCTCCCATCCGGGGACCAACTCAGGGAAGATGGGCTGGAGGGCAATTGTGTAAGACGGGCATATCTGCCGCTGTCCTGCCAGTAGATGTAAATTTCAGCTCCCTCCCCGGTACTGCTAACGAAGGCCATCCGGTCGCCGCGCGGCGACCAGCGGGGGCTGTATTCCGCCACTTCGCGGGTGGTTAGTTTCTGGTGGGAACTACCGTCGGTGCGAAGCATCCAGAGGTTGCCCCTGGAGCGATCTTCCAGAACATCAAATCCCATCCTTCGGTAGACAATCCATTCCCCCTCCGGATGGATCTGCGGATCGGAGGCATACTGAAGGTCGAAAACGTCCAGGTATTCAAACGGTTTTTCCTGGGCTGCAGTGGGGTTGCTCAGGATCAGGAAAATGAGGAGGGCATAAATGAATCGCATAGGTTTCATGGGGGTCATTTCTTAGGATTTCATCCCTAAAGATATGGATTCTGTCGGGGATGATTCCCCTGTTGGATAAGTGGTTTCCGTAAGGCCTTCATGTACTTTATACCTGTCTGATTATGAGGAAGTCAGGAACTTTGCCTATCTTTAGAAGAACTCCTCTTTCGGGAGACATCGAACACTTCACCAAAAACAACCCTCATGAAAAAAATCAGTACGCTTATCCTGTTATTCAGTTGCCTGCTTGGGTATTCCCAGCCGGACCTGGCACAAAAGAGCATTCTTGGGATGCTCGAAATGACCCAGGGCCAGATAAAGGCCCTGACGGAGGTCTTTAATGACTCCCAGTTGAACTGGCGCCCCGCCGAGGGGGTCCGTTCCACCGGAGAGACCGTGGTACATGTGGCGGCAGCAAATTACTACCTCGCCATGAAACTCGGATTTCCACCCCCGGAAGGCGTGGATATTATGACCATGGAAAAAACCATTACGGGAAGAGAGGCCATCCTTGAGGCCTATGACAAATCGGCGGAATTCATCCGGGAAAAAATTATGGAAGTGGACCCGTCCAGCCTCGGGGCTGAAATAGACCTGGGATTTATGAAAACAAACCGGCTTTCCGCTTTACTGGTAGTGCTGGAACACACCGGTGAGCACAAGGGACAACTCATTGCCTACGCCCGTTCGAATGGGTTGGCACCCCCGTGGAGCCAGCAGCAGTAAATAGGGATTGAAAAACAGGTGGTCCTGCCCTTCCATCTTCAAACGGCGGGCAGGAAACTTCCCAATGGGGTCTGGCTTTCTTTATTTATTTTTAGGGTCTCGACCATGGGACAGTTTCTAATCAAAATGACCCTCTAAATGAAAAATGTATTTGCTGTTGTTCTGTTTTGCAGCTGCCTTTTGGGTTTTACACAGGAAAATCACGCTGCCGTTAACATTATAAGAATACTGGAAAAGACCCAGGACCAGATCATTGCCCTTACAGAGGAATTCAGCCAGGAACAACTTGCCTGGAGGCCTTCGGAAGGGATCCGTTCCACCGGGGAGACCGTAATGCATGTGGCTGCCTCCTATTATTACATCGCTATCGGACTTGGATATCCGACCCCGGAAGGTATCGACATCCTCAAAATGGAATCCATTACCGAAAAAGAGAAAATACTGGAGGCTTTTGAAAATTCCGCCAGCTTTATCCGCCAGAAGATACTTGAAGAGAACCAGGCTGACCTTCTCAAAGACGTGGACCTGGGCTTTGAAAAAATGAACCGGCTTTCCGTATTGATGACCGTCTTGCAGCATACCGGCGAACACAAAGGCCAATTGATCACCTACGCCCGCTCGAACGGACTTGTCCCGCCCTGGAGCGTCTCGAAATAACGATTATTCAAGCCCGTTTCGAAGGAGGTGTTTTTTAGGACAGCCCCACATCCAGGGCCATCATGATGATAAACCCCCCGATGAAGCCCATCGTGGCAATGTCTGTATACTTATCCTGTTGGGTTTCGGGGATCACCTCCTCTACCACCACGAAAATCATAGCCCCGGCGGCGAAAGAAAGCGCATAGGGCAAAATGGGCTGAAAGGTGAGCACCGCCCAGGCACCCACCACGCCGGCTATTGGCTCCACAAGGGCAGAGGCCTGCCCGTACATAAAGCTTTTTTTCCGGCTCAGGCCAAAGCGTCTCAGCGGCATGGCCACGGCAAACCCTTCCGGGAAATTCTGAAGGCCAATCCCAAGGGCCAGAGCGGCGGCGGCCCCGACGGAAGCCCCTTCGAAACCAGCTGCCACCCCTCCGAAAAGCACCCCTACAGCCAATCCCTCCGGGATGTTGTGGAGAGTTATCGCAAGGGTTAACAGGGTAGTCCGCCTCCAGGGAGTTTCTATACCCTCTTTGTCCGCTTCCTTGAAATTGATATGAAGGTGGGGGAGCACCTTATCCAGGCCAAAGATGAACAGGGCCCCGAGCAGGAATCCCACTGCTGCCGGCATGACTTTTACAAACCCCTCCCCCGGGCTCATTTCAATACCTGGTGCCAGGAGGCTCCAGAAACTGGCCGCCACCATCACGCCTCCGGTAAACCCGAGCATGCCATCAAGGACTGCGCGGTTCATGGTCTTGAAGAAAAACACGAGACCGGCCCCCGCGGCCGTCAGGGCCCAGGTGAACAAGGTGGCGTACAGGGCGGCCAGAATGGGATTGATGCTTTCCAGATAGTCAATTACTGCTTGCATTATTCTGCATTTGGTTTCACGAAGAGGTTGGAGGCTATCTGATGGGAAATCCGCAGGCTGTGCTGCCCGATCTGTACGCGCATGGAATGATCATAGGGCTCCCGTTCCAGGATTTGGATTTCCCGGCCCAGGGCAATGTTGTTCCGGTCCAGGAATTTCAGAAAAGGCGTGGAAGAGTCCCTAACCCCTACACAGATTGCCTGACTGGGAACCGGCATATTGCTTAAAAGCTGCTTGTCCCGTGTCTTGAACTTTCCGTGTTTATCCGGAATGGGATCCCCGTGTGGATCAAAATCGGGGAAATCCAGGAGGGCATCCAGCCGGTCGATCAGTTTCTCGCTTTCTATGTGCTCCAGCTGCTCGGCCACCTCGTGTACTTCATCCCAGGAAAAATCGAGCTTTTCCACAAGAAAAACCTCCCATAGGCGATGTTTCCGGATCACCATAAGCGCCTGCCGGGTCCCCTGTTCGGTAAGCCGGACCCCCTGGTATTTTTTATAGTGGACCAGGCCCTTTTCCGAAAGCTTTTTCACCATATCGGTTACCGAAGACGGTTTGGTTTCCATCTGACCAGCCAGGGCATTGGTGGAAATGGCCTTCTTACCTCCCTGGCTCAGGTGATAAATCCCCTTGATATAATTCTCTTCTGAATGTGTCATAGCCACTATCAAAGATACATTTTTATTTATACAAACATATTTTTAGATTTGCCTAAATTTATTGTTAGTTTTGCATAATGCGTCTGTTCCGTCCTGTATTCTATCTATTGTTATGCCTGCCCTTCCTGGGGTTTGCACAGGACCTTGTGATAAAGGGGCATGTCGCGGATGCCTCCGGGCCGGTTCCTTTTGCCAATGTGTTCCTCGAAGGCACTTCCCTGGGTGCCACCACCGATGAAAACGGGAAGTTTGAACTCCACGGCCTGCAGGAAGGGGGTTATATCCTGGTAGTCTCCAGCCTTGGATACCGGACCTACCGCAAGCCCCTTCGGCTAAAACCGGATTCAGCAATGGACCTGCATATAACGCTGCAGCCCGGCATGGAATCCCTGGATGAAATGGTGGTTACGGGCACGTTAAAGGCCGTCAGCCGTTCAGACACCCCCGTGCCCGTTGAGGTCTACAGCCCGGCATTCCTTAGGAAAAACCCCACCGCCAATGTGTTCGAGGCACTGCAAAACGTCAATGGGGTGCGACCCCAGATCAACTGTAACGTCTGCAATACGGGGGACATCCATATCAACGGCCTGGAAGGTCCCTACACCCTGGTACTAATTGACGGAATGCCCATCGTAAGCGGGTTGGGTACGGTTTACGGGCTTGCCGGCATACCAAACAGCCTGATTCAGCAAATTGAGATCGTCAAAGGACCTGCCTCAAGCCTTTACGGCAGCGAGGCCGTTGGCGGTCTTATCAATGTGATTACAAAGAACCACCTGAGTGCCCCGGAATTTTTCACGGACGCCATGGTGACCGGCTGGGGGGAGTACAACCTGGATGCCGGAGGCAAAATAGGACTGGGTGAAAACAGTAGCCTGTTGCTCGGGGTCAATTATTTCAACTACGACGTCCCCGTGGACAACAATGGGGACAATTTTACGGATGTAACCCTGCAGGAGCGGATCTCGGTCTTTCAAAAATGGGATTTCCAGAGGCCGGGCGCGCGGGTTTTCAGCATGGCCGGGCGGTATTTCTATGAAGACCGGTGGGGAGGAGAAATGCAATGGACGCCTGAATTCCGTGGGACCGATCTGATCTACGGGGAAAGCATCTATACCAGCCGGTGGGAATTCCTGATGAAATACCAATTGCCCCTGGAGGAAAAAGTGCTTTTTTCAGTTTCCTATAACGACCATTCCCAGAACTCGGTATATGGGGATGTGCCCTACCTGGCCGACCAGCGCATCGGGTTTGCCCAACTGACCTGGGATAAGACCTCAGGTATCCACGACCTACTGGCCGGGTCTGCCCTGAGATATCAGTACTACGACGACAACACCCCGGCCACCGCTGTCTCAGGAGAGAATCTTCCCGACCGGGTCTGGATTCCGAGCCTGTTCCTTCAGGATGAAATGAAGTTTTCTCACCGGCATTCCCTCCTGCTGGGGGCCCGATATGATTACGACACCCGCCATGGGAATATCCTCACGCCCCGCCTGGCCTGGAAACTCAAATGGGGCAACCTGAACCTGCTGCGCTTTAATGCAGGTACCGGGTTCCGGGTGGTCAACCTCTTTACAGAAGACCATGCCGCCCTGACCGGGGCCCGGGAGGTCATTATTGAAGAAACCCTCAACCCGGAGCGCTCCTGGAATGTGAACCTGAACTACCTGAAGAAGATCTATGCGGATAACGGCTGGTTTGCAAGCGTGGATTTCTCGGCTTTTTATACCCGGTTCAGCAACCGCATCCTGCCGGATTACGACACTAACCCGAACCAGATCATCTATCGGAATTTGGAAGGAAGCTCGGTATCGAGGGGGTTAAGCACCAACCTGGACCTGGTGTTCCCCTCCGGACTCAAGATAATGGCCGGGGCCACCCTTCAGGATGTCAGCAATACTGATGAACAGGGGAACCGGCGGCGCCAGATCCTCACTGAGAATTTCACTGGAACCTGGAGCATCTCCTACACCCTGAGAAATCTGGACCTGAGCCTGGATTATACCGGGAACATCTATGGCCCCATGCGGCTTCCCCTGCTCGGGGACCTGGATCCAAGACGGGAGTATTCCCCCACCTGGAGCCTTCAGAATATACAGTTTACCTACACGGGCCTGGCCGGTTTTGAAATCTACGGAGGGGTTAAGAACCTGCTGAACTGGACTCCCGACCGGGGAAACCCCTTCCTGATCGCCAGGGCGGAAGATCCCTTTGACAAAGACGTCGTTTTTGACCCATCCGGAAACCCGGTTGCCACCCCGGACAACCCCTATGCCCTCACCTTTGATCCCTCCTACGTATATGCGCCTAACCAGGGGATCCGCGCCTTTGCGGGCCTTCGGTACCGCCTGAACTGATTCTGCGCACCTCGATCTGAATTCGTACTTTTGGCCGGTTGGTAAAACTGATGAAGGAATTCGACTATATCATCGTTGGAGGAGGAGCTGCCGGGCTGCAACTGGCGGATGCCCTTGGTTCTGACCCCTACTTCAGGAATACGCGCATCGCCCTTTTAGAGAGGCAAGGCAGTAAAGTAAATGACCGCACCTGGTGTTTCTGGGAGCCGGGTCCCGGAAAATTCGACGCCCTCCTTACCAGGTCCTGGGACCACATTCGTTTTCGCGGTCCGGATTTCGAACGGAAATTAGCCCTGGATCCCTACCGGTACAAAATGCTGCGGGGGGAGGATTTCTACCGGGAATACTACAAACGCATTTCCCAATACCCATCTGTTGAGCTCCGACACGAGGAGGTGCTTTCCATTGAAGATAGGGGAGAGAACGTCCTTGTGCGAACAGCCTCAGGGGACTACATGGCCGGGAAGGTTTTCAGCAGTGTTTCCTTCGAGGCGCCCGAAAAGCTGATGAAGCCCTTCCCGGTTTTGCAACAACATTTTCTGGGCTGGTTTGTCCGCTGTGAAAAACCCGTGTTTGACCCCGGGGCACCCATGTTTATGGATTTTTCCATTCCACAGGAGGGGAATACCCGGTTTATGTATGTCCTTCCCGAAAGCCCGACGGAGGCCCTGGTGGAATACACCTTGTTTTCAGAATCCCTGCTTGAAACAAAGGAATACGAAGCTGCCCTGCAGGCCTATATGATGAAAGACCTCGGAAACCCTTCTTATGAGATCCGGGAAACGGAACGGGGCAGTATTCCCATGACCGTCAATGACTTCTCTGCCGCTGACCGTCCAAACCTGATCCACATTGGAATTGCCGGCGGCTGGGCCAAACCCAGCACAGGGTATACCTTCTGGAATACGAGCCAAAAAGTTCCCAGGCTGGTGGAAGCACTGAAAACAGGGAAATCCCTGAAGATGGCCGTTAAAAACAAATTCTGGTATTACGACCGGTTGATGCTCGATGTGCTTGCACGGGAAAATGCAGAGGGGAGTCGGATCTTTACGATGCTGTTTCACCACCTGAGCCCCCAACTGATTTTTAGGTTCCTCCACGAACAGACCAGCCTGGCGGAAGATGTTCAGATCATAAATTCCTGCCCCAAGGGAATGTTCATACGGGCGTTCTGGAAGGCCCTGATCAGAAGTTCCTATTGAGGAGCCACTGCCCAAATTCCCTCAATACCGCTACTTTGGAATCAGGCAATTGGAGTATCTCCAGCTGCAGGAAGGCCTCATCGGTGTATTCCCGGATTTTGTCCCGGGTGGCATCCGCAGCGCCGCTGGTTTGGAAAATCTGGGAAATCCTTTGAATTTTGGCCTTTGGACTGCGGGGCCGGATGGAATAAAGGTCACGCAATTCCCGGGAATCTTCCGGATTGGCTAATTCAAGGGACTTTAGATACAAGAAAGTTTTTTTGTTCTCGATTATATCTCCCCCCACCTGTTTCCCAAAGGTTTCAGGATCCCCGAACACATCCAGGTAATCGTCCTGTAACTGGAACGCCAGGCCGAGATAAATGCCAAAGGAGTAAAGCGCCTGCTGGTCCTCCCCGGATGCCCCGGCTACCAGGGCCCCCATTTTAAGGGCGCAGCCAATGAGAACAGCGGTTTTATACTCGATCATGCGCAGGTACTCGGAAATCTGTACATCATCCCTGGACTCAAAATCCATATCGTACTGTTGGCCTTCACAAACCTCGAGAGCTGTTTTTGAGAACACCTTCAGCAGCGGTTTGAAAACATCTCCCGGATAGGCTTCCAACTGTCGGTAGGCCTCAATGAGCATGGCATCCCCTGAGAGGATGGCGGTATTGGTATCCCACTTCTCGTGTACCGTGGGCTGTCCCCTTCGCAAGGGGGCCTCGTCCATAATATCGTCGTGCACCAGGGTGAAATTGTGAAAGATCTCCACAGCCATGGCTGCTGGCATTGCTTTTTCAACAGGGATCCCGTAAAGATCTGCGCTGAGCAGAACCAGCACCGGGCGTATCCTTTTGCCATCCAGGTTCAGGATGTACCGGACCGGATCGTAAAGTCTCTCGGGCGATCTGGGTTCGGATCTCTGCCCTAAATAGTCCAAAAAGGCCGTACGGTAATTTGAGATGGATTCAATCATGACTCAAAATTAGGACAAAGCCTTCTGGTAACACAACATGAATCCTGAAAAATGAGGAAAAGTGATCCCCATTGTTAAATAATCGTAAAACGTAGGAAACTTTTATTGTTTTTAAAGTTTCCATCGTACTTTTGACCCCATGAAAGGAAAGATTCTGGACACGGCCACCGACCTTTTCCTCAATCTGGGGTTCAAAAGCGTCACCATGGATGACCTCGCGGAGCGAATGGGTATATCCAAGAAGACCATTTATACTCATTTTAAAAATAAAACCGATCTGGTGGAGCAATGCACCCTGAATCTTTTTCACAAGATATCACATGGGATCGACTGCATCTGCGAAAAAGGGAAAAACCCCATCGAAGAAGAATACGAGATTAAGCGGTTTGTTATGGCGAATCTCAAGGATGAGAAAACCTCGCCCCAGTATCAGCTCAAAAAATACTACCCGCAGATTCATAAAACCCTCCAAAAGAAACAATACGATCTGATCAAGGAGTGTATCCGCTCCAATATTCAGAGGGGGATCGAGCAGGGTCTGTACCGGGAGAACCTCGATGCAGACCTCATAGCCCGCGTCTATTTTGCAGGAATGACCAGCCTGAAGGACGACCGGCTTTTTCCCAGGGATTCGTTTCCCATGGTGCCGTTAATGAATGAACACCTGGAATATCACCTTAGGGGGATTGTAACGCCCAAGGGAAGAACCATACTTAATACTATCATCAACTCAAATCAGGACTAATGCGTTTTTTCAGACTTATTGGAATAGCCCTGTTTTCCGTATTTGTCAGCCAGGCCCAGGAATTGCCAACGACCTTTAGCCTGGAAGAGGCCATTCAGTTCGCCCTGGAGCATAATTACAGCGCTATCAATGCAAGCCGGGATCT
The DNA here is from genome assembly GCA_965365265.1 of uncultured Flavobacteriaceae bacterium. Classification (GTDB taxonomy): domain Bacteria; phylum Bacteroidota; class Bacteroidia; order Flavobacteriales; family Flavobacteriaceae; genus Robiginitalea. The sequence goes on along the minus strand of CBDUBB010000030.1, from coordinate 2,909 downwards.
GGTGGATGCCCAGAAACAAAAATGGGAAACCATAGCGACTGGCCTTCCACAGATCAATGGGAGCATTAGCTATCAGGACCAGCTTAAACAGCCCATATCCCTGATTCCCGGCGACTTTCTGCCTAATGCGGAACCCGGGACTTTCGTTCCTATCGTTTTCGGACCCCCCCGTTCCACAGCGGCCACGGCCACTTTAAAACAGCAGATTTTCGACGGTTCCTATATTGTCGGTATACAGGCGACCAGGGCCTTTTTGAGCTACAGTGAGAACAACAAGGAAAAAACAGATCAGGAAGTTCGCAAGGCGGTTGTGGAATCTTATGGAAATGCGCTGCTTGCAGAGGAAAGCACGGAAATCCTGAAGCGGAATATCGCCGCTGTTGAAAAGAACCTGTTCGAAACCGAAAAATTATATGAAAACGGCCTGGGAGAAGAGGAAAGTGTCCAGCAGCTTCAAATTACGCTGGCCTCTCTAAAAAATGCGCTGAGCAGCAGCGAACGGCTGCAAACCATCACCCTGCAGATGTTCAACGTGGTGATGGGCCTCCCTTTGAATCACCCTTCCGAACTCACCCAAAGCCTGGACAATCTGGTAGACCAGGAAACGGAGCCTGAACTCCTGGAAACAGACTTCCTGCTTGAGAACAATACGGACTACAAGCTGGTGTTGAACCTGAATGAACAGCGGTACTACGAATGGAAGCTTGCCCGGAGCCGGGCACTGCCCACCCTGAATGCTTTTATAAACTACGGCTGGACGGAATTCGGGGATCCCATAACCATCCTTGGAACAGACAGACAGGGCTTTGAATCCTCCATTCTTGGGTTTGACCTGAACATCCCCATTTTCAGTTCCCTGAAGCGAAGTGCCTCAACCCAACGGGCCAAAATTGCTCTCGAAAAGGCAAAGACCCAATTGCAGGAAGCGGAACAAATGCTGGAACTTCAGCATAAACAGGCCCGTAGTGATTACATCCTGGCAATTGAAAGCTACCAGACCAGCAAGAAGAATTTAGAGCTGGCCGAACGTATCGAAGAGAAGAATGAAATCAAATATTCTGAGGGGATCGCCTCCAGCTTTGATCTGCGACAGGCCCAAACGCAGCTGTATACAGCACAGAGTGAATACCTCCAGGCCATGATCGATGTGATCAACAAAAAAACAGAACTGGAGAACATCCTGAATCCATACTAAGACGCAATTCAACACTTTTGATCAATACATCAACCATGAAACAAGCAATAACCCTCCTCCCCCTGTACCTCCTGATCCTTGCCGGATGCGGGGAAAATCCACAGGCCTCCGTGGACGAACTAATCGCAAACGGGAACATCGAGGAGATCAAAGAACGAAAAAAAGCCCTGACGGAACAGGAGCGCGACCTGAGGATCTCCCTTAGGAAAATAGATTCGGTCCTTCAAAGCCAGGAACGAAGCAGCAATGTGCCCCTGGTCACTACCCTGGAAATAACCTCCAGTTCCTTTGAGCACTATCTGGACCTTCAGGGCAATGTTGAAACCAAGCAGAATATTCTGCTTTTTCCCGAAATGGCAGGAACCCTAATGCGCGTCTATGTCAAGGATGGGGACCCGGTCCGCAAAGGACAGGTACTGTCCAAAATTGACGATGGCGGACTGGCCTCCAGGCTGGAACAACTGAGGACGCAGGCCGCCCTGGCCGAGACAACTTACCAGCGGCAGAAACGCCTCTGGGAACAGAATATCGGTTCAGAAATACAGTATTTGCAGGCCAAAACCAATTATGAGGGCGCCGTAAATGCGGTCAGCCAGGCCGAAGCACAACTGGGGAAATCCACAATTACGGCTCCCTTCAGTGGGATTGTGGACGATGTTATGCAGGAAGAGGGAAGCACGGTGAACCCGGCTGCCGGGATGGCGGTCTTCCGGTTGGTGAATCTCTCGGACATGTATGTGGATGTGGATGTTCCCGAGAGCTATCTGGAGGGGGTAACCCCGGGCAAGCAGGTGAAAATCTACATTCCCGTCCTCGGGGACAGTATTGAGACCAAAGTGCGGCAGACGGGTAATTTTATCAACCCGGCCAACCGCACCTTCAGGGCGGAAATCCCAGTGCCCAACCGGGACGGCAGCATAAAGCCCAACCTGACGGTCCGGGTCCGCATAAACGATTATACCAACCCAAGTGCCGTGCTGATACCCCCCAGTGTCATTTCTGAGAACTCTGAAGGGGAGCAGTATGTGTACATCGCCTCCGAAGTCGGGGCCGATCAAATAGGCAAGGCTGAAAAAAGAATCATTACCACGGGATTATCACAGGGAGACCTCATCGAGGTTACCAGCGGTCTTCAGCCAGGGGAGCACATTATCATGGAAGGAGCCCGTCGCGTGCGCGAAGGGCAGGAAATTGAAATACTCAACCAGGCATGAGCAGACAACGAAAAAACGCAGACAAGGAATTCAGGCTCTCATCCTGGGCGATAGACAACCCTTCGGTGGTCTATGTGATGATCGGAATTTTCTTCCTGATCGGGCTTTCCTCCTACTTTTCCATGCCCCGGGAGGATTTCCCGGAGGTGAAGGAAACCAAGATTTACATCAGTACGATCTACCCGGGGAACACGGCAGAGGACGTGGAACGCCTGATAACCGACCCCCTGGAGGACAGGCTGAAGAACGTCAGCAACCTGGTGGAGCTCACCTCCACCTCCCAGGAGGACTACTCCATGATCGTGGTGGAATTCGATGAAAACATCACGGTGGAGAATGCCAAACAAAAGGTGAAGGACGAGGTGGACGGGGAGAAAGCCGGGGAAGACTGGCCTATCTTCAACGGTGCCAAGGTGGAACCCAATGTGTTCGACCTGAACCTTTCGGAGTCCTTTCCCATCATGAACGTAAACCTCACGGGGGATTACCCGGTGGATAAA
>CBDUBB010000029.1:0-13378 GCA_965365265.1 uncultured Flavobacteriaceae bacterium | reverse complement strand
TGATGAGGTTGAAGACGATACCCGCCTTGATGCTGTCTCTCAGTTGCGGGTCTTTCAGACGCTCCTTGAAAGCCTCATTTCCCCCGGCCCTGGCCCAACCGGGGATCAGAATGGAAATACTGGTGTAGCTTGCGTTGTAGGGATACTGGTCTATTTTGATATCGAGCCCTGCAGCCCTGGCAGAATCCACCTTGGCAAGGGTTATTTCGCTCTTGCCCCACATGGGCTTGCCAACCACCTTGTGGTGGGTGAGGACCACGGGGATATCGGCTTCTTTCGAAATCACGATCGCCTCCTGCACCGATTCCAGCAGACCCAGCCCTTCTTCCCTTAAATGGGAGGTATAAATACCACCCCCTTCAGAGGCTATTTTTGACAGGGCGATGACCTCATCTACCCTGGAGAAGGTGCCTGGCAGGTATTTCAGCCCTGTGGAGATCCCAAAGGCGCCCTCCTGCATCCCCTGTGCGATCTGGGCCTTCATCCGCTGTAGTTCTCCTGCGGTTGGCGCCCTGTTTTCCAGGCCCATCACATTCCTTCGGACCGTATTGTGCCCGACGAGATAGCCCACATTCATGCCCACGCCAAGTTGCTCCAGGGTGTCCAGATACGCACCAAAAGGCCAGGGACTGGACCCGTCCGGCCCTCCCAGGGCGGTGGTTACCCCCTGCCGGATATGGCTCTCACATTCGGAAAGCTCCAGAATGGGATCCAGGTGGGTGTGCAGGTCGATGAAGCGGGGAGCCACTACCAGGCCACTGGCATTGATTTCCCGTGTTCCGACGGCCTTTGAGAGATCCCCTATCGCCACAATTCGATCTGCATTGATGCCGATATCCCCGATATAGGATTTGCTCCCGGAACCATCCAGGATCTGCCCGTTCTTAATCAGGACATCGAAGGCCTGGGGGGAGGAACATCCTATTAGTATAAGGGCTGACCAAAAGAACCGAAGTACGATCTTCAAACTCATGGGTTTGTCCGTTTTATTTCTGTTAAGAGTATATCGATGTTTTTTGCAAGTCTGGAATACATTTTCGCTCCTGTTTCACTACTGAGAATTATATCCGTCAGGTATCCTTCAAGCCCTCTTATTTCCCGCAATCGGGTAACCGTGGTCTTAAAATCAGGCAGCGGATCAATCACACCATGAACCCCCGTGGGGCTTAGCCCCTTAGTCAGCCGGTACCGGGTTTGGAAACTAAAAACCTCGGCATCCCCAAGCAGGCGCCTGTATCCCAGATTGAATGTCGCCCATTCCCTTTCAAAAGTGGAATAGAAGTCCATGGTGTTGTAGGCCTGCGAAAGACGTGTCCGTAGTTCCCTGTCCGAAATCAGGTCGATATTCCCGGTGGATTTAAGCTCTTCCCACACATCTTTTTCAAAAGGCGGTGTATAAAGCCAGGTCAGATGTTCGACGGCCAGGAAAAAAGCCTGATTCACGGAATCTTTTGAGGCGTTGTCATAGAGAATTGAAGTAACCAGGTGGGCATTGTTGTTTTGAAAGGCCCTGAAGGCCGCCATTTCCTCAGCAATACTGCGATTGGTATTAAGCTCGGTCTGTAATCTGGATAAATAGTAAGCTTCCTGTTCAGCCTCATCCTGTCGTTGCTGCCAGGAATCTACCTGTAGTGCAATCAGAATTCCGACCACCACCAGGAGAATCTCCCCAACGGCATACAGAAGGTACTTGCTGAACTTATTGTCAGTCCCGATAGCTATCGGGAGAAGTCTTTGACGGAGCTGGCGGAAGAAGCGGAGCATCGGTCAGGGTTGGAATTTGATACTCTCAAGATAGGGAAATAATCAGTCCGGACAGCAAAGAGCGTATGCGGTGCTGTTTCCAATTCTGGTATAATTCCGTATTTTACATTGCGAAAGTCTTAAAATCACAGTGATATGAAATGGAAAGGAAGCAGGCAAAGTTCTAATGTCGAGGACCGCAGGGGCCAGCGGGGCCCGTCAACGGGAGGTGGGGGTTTCAACCCCATGCTTATAGGGGCCCTGATCAGGCTGTTGTTTTCGAAGACGGGCCTGATTATTGTGGCTGTATTGCTGTTTCTGGCATTTATTACCGGGACCAATCCTTTGAGTTTTATCATGGGCGGCGGCAGTCCGGCTGCGACCTCTGCCACCTATCAGCCATCCGCAGAAGATAACGAGTTGGCGGCCTTCAGCGCTACCGTACTCGCAAATACGGAGGATGTGTGGAATAACCTGATCGACAATTACAGGGAACCGACCCTGGTATTGTTCAACGGGACGGTAGCCTCGGCCTGCGGGTACGCCTCCAGCGCGACGGGGCCTTTTTACTGTCCTGGCGATGAGAAATTATATCTGGACATCAGTTTCTTTGATGAGATGGAACGCAAGATGAATGCCCCTGGGGATTTTGCCCAGGCATACGTAATCGCCCATGAAGTAGGTCACCACATTCAGAAATTGATGGGCATTACCGACCAGGTAGCCCGCCTTCGGGGGGAGCTCCCCCAGGCTGAATACAACAAATATTCCGTCCGACTGGAACTACAGGCCGATTTCTTTGCCGGTGTCTGGGGGCACTATTCCAAGGAGATGTTTGGGATGCTGGACCCCGGGGACCTTGAGGAAGCCCTGAATGCCGCCAATGCCATCGGAGATGACCGCCTTCAGCGGGAACAAACAGGGCGGGTTATGCCCGACTCCTTTACCCACGGAACCTCCGAGCAGCGCATGCGCTGGTTCAAAAAAGGATTTGACACCGGAGACCTTAGCCAGGGGGATACCTTTAGTGCGAACCCGCTCTGAGTCTTCTGGAACCAACCATGAAGGAAGTTTATGGAAAAATGCCACTCATGGGTTGTCATTTTTCAAAATCTCCAAAAGCGCCTCCGCTTCCAGCAGGATGTTCTGGTAAACAATGTTCCGGGTATACAGAGTAGATCGTCTTCTCGTTAACAATTTCCGGAAGGACGGGTCCCCGGTAATTTCACGGTATGTGTTTTCAATAGTTTCCCTTTCCGTGGGTGGAGCGGAGCAGGGAAGGAAACTCTGAACATCCAGCACGTCGATGTCGTAACAAGTGTTCCACAGGTACACCTGCAGGTCCATCGGGATCACGCTTCGAACAAAATCGCGGTAAGCCTGGGTGCCACCTGTAAGGACGGATAGCTGCAGGGGCCACTCGTTGTAATATCGCTGCAGCGCATTGAGCAATTCCGGGGAGCCCAGATAGCCGAGCATTTCAGGGTTCTGCACCTCATTATAGGTGGCAGTGACCTGATTGAAATTCCATATCTGGCTCACATGGAAGGCCTGCACAATAAACTGCCATTGGGACTCTGGGTCTTTTGCTCCGGCAGCTGATAGTTCCTCTTCTGCCATCTGCCCGTACGAAATTGCGAGTTCAAAGAATTCCATCCGGTTTCGAATGTTCAGCATATCCGCAAGGATCCCTTCCCGGAGCTGTGCCCTGAATTCGGCAGCCTGATGGGTCTTTTTCCGGTCTTCATTCCAGTTGTCCACCTGAAGGGCGACAAGGATCCCAATAACCACAAGCATTATTTCCCCTAAGGCGTAAAAAAGGTAGCGGCTGAATTTGTTTTCATTCAGGAGGCGTTGGCGCAGTTTGCGAAAGAAGCGGAGCATGTCAATTTTGTTTGAGTTCCTCCCCGATCAGGGAGACCAGGATGTCTATTTCATCAAGTCCACGGAGGTACACCTGCTCTTTCTCATTGATTACCCGGAGTGATAATGCAAACTGATTCTGAAACCTCGGGGCGTACAACCTGTCCTCGTCGATTATTTCTTGGGATGAAATATTGACGGTTCTGGATATTTCCGGGATCATCTGCATAATGGCATCGTAATGGATGGTCTCCATTCGGTTGATGTACAGATAGGTTTCCTCCAACCTGCGGAGGCGTTTTTTGATCTCCTCGTTCTTGAGCAGCTTAACATCCCCACTGTTTACAATAGTTTCATAAATGTTGCCTTTCCGGTCAAAATCAGAATAATCCACGAGCTTCCCGGTTATTCTACCGAGGCTGTCCCGGCCGTGTCGATTATTCTCCCCGATCAGCGCGATGGCATAGTGGAACTGTTCCTTGTTCTTGTTGTTGTAGGCGATTTGCCCTTCGATATTCTGACGGTCTTCAAGCAGCTGCTGACGGGTATTCTGATAAAACGTCATTGCCTCTTTTTCCTGGAGCCGGCTGTCATTCCAGGTATTGATCTGCAAAGCAATTAAGATCCCGATGACCACCAGCATTATTTCCCCAAGGGCGTAAAAGAGGTAGCGGCTGAATTTGTTTTCAGTCCCGATAGCTATCGGGAGGAGGCGTTGACGGAGTTGTCGGAAAAAACGAAACATAATTTTGGAAACCTATCTATGGTTGTTTGCGTCCAGGTCCGTGGACTACGCGGCCGGGGAGTGCCCCCGTGTGTTCTCCTTCCCTGAGCACCTGGGTGCCGTTTACAAATACATGCACCATGCCGCTGGCGTATTGATGGGGGTTTTCAAAGGTTGCATGGTCCCTGATTTCGTTGGGATCGAAAATAGCCAGGTCGGCAAAGTACCCCTCCTTTAGTGCCCCCCTCCGATTGATCCTCAGATTCGTGGCTGGCAGGGTGGTCAGTTTATAGACGGCTTCTTCCAGGGGGATCACCTTTTCCTCCCTCACATATTTTCCGAGTAATCGGGCGAAATTCCCATAGGCCCGGGGATGTGGGTTTGATTTGAGGAACACCCCTTCCGGGGCAAGAGATCCGGAATCTGAACAAAAACTCATCCAGGGCAGGGCGATCTGTCTCTTCACGTTTTCTTCAGACATCAGGAAGTAGACTGTTCCCACCCGGCTCCCGTCCTGAACTACCAGGTCCATGGCGGTTTCTTCAGGAGGCTGTTTGCGCATGGCGGCCACTTCAGCCAGCGATTTCCCGGTAAGGTATTTCAGGGAGTCGTTCTTGAAGCCGACCAGCAGCAGATTTTCTGCCGACCCCGCCGCCTCGTATAGGTTTTCCCAGTCTTCGCCCCTGGTCTTCATCTCGCGCATTACGCGGGCGCGAATTTCCGGATCCTGAAGCCGTTCGGCCCATTTCTCATAGCCTCCTTCCTGAACCCACGGGGGCATGGAGGCATCCAGCCCGGTAGCCCCTGCCGTGTAGGTGTACATGTCAGTGGTAATCTCCAGCCCCGCTGTTCGGGCGGAATCGATCTTGGCCACCACCGCATCCAGCTTGTCCCAGTTGGCTGTTCCGCCCTGCTTGAGGTGGTAGACCTCTGCCCGGATGCCGGCTTCATCTGCGACACGGATAAGTTCATCCAGGCTTTCCAGGATCTTTTCCCCTTCACTCCGCATATGGGATATATACATACCGTCATACTCGGCGGCTACCTTGCAAAGCTCGATGAGTTCTTCTGTGCTTGAATAAAAGGCCGGGGCATAGATGAGGGAGGATCCCACCCCCAGGGCCCCGTCTTCCATGGCCTGACGCACCAGCAACTTCATAGAATCCAACTCTGTTTTGGTAGGGGGGCGGTCTTCGTACCCGATCTGGTGGATCCTCAGGGTAGTGGCTCCTACAAACGACGCAATGTTTGGTGAAATGCCCTTGTTGGCCAGGTGTTGCAGGCCTTCCTCAAGGGTGGTCCATGCCACCTCGAATTTGATATCCCCCTGGTTTTCCTGCTGATTTTTTTTCATCGCTTCGTTCAGGGGCCCGACAGACCAGCCCTCCCCGAAAACCTCGAGGGTGACCCCCTGCCGGATATCACTTTGGGATCTGCCGTCTTCCAGCAGCGAGACGGTGGCCCAGCTCAGCATGTTGATAAAGCCGGGAGCCACCACAAGGCCAGAAGCATCAATTTCAGTGCTACCCGTAGCATTGGGGAGCTCACCCAGTGCCGCGATGGTATCCGCATTGATTCCAATAGCCCCTGTGTACCCCACCGCTCCGGATCCGTCTATGATGCGCCCGTTTTTGATGAGCACATCGAAAGTTTGCGGAGTGCTGCATCCCCCCGGCAGGAAAAGTATCAGCAGGGCTTTGCAAATGGAGGATACGATTTTAATAAGTGCTTTAGAATTCATAGGTTTTTAAGTTAGGCGATGCAAAAAGAGAATAAGAACATGGACATACTCCGATTTTTTAAGGTTTCAGGAATGATGAATTTATCCAGAGGCATAAATTTCCTCAATTTCACGCTCGAATTTCCTGCGGATCACCCGCCGTTTGAGCTTAAGGGTGGGGGTGAGTTCTGCCTCGGACTGGTCTTCATGAATAGGGAGCCAGGGGGACGGAACCAGCCGAAACTTCTTGATCTGCTCAATATGGCTGAATTCCGGATTCAGCCGGTCGATCAGTTTCTGGTATTTGGCGATCACCTTTTGGTTGGTTACCATCTCCTCCAGGGAGCTCCATGGGAGCCCTTTGTGCAGGCACCAGCTCTTTAAGGCCTGCTCGGCAGGGACGATGAGGGCTGAGACGAATTTTCGCTTGTCACCCACCACCATGATCTGCTCCACCAGAAAATCCTCCCGGAACCGGTTCTCGATGGGGGCCGGGGCCACGTATTTGCCGCCTGAGGTTTTAAGCAGCTCTTTTTTCCGGTCGGTGATCTTGAGGAATTTGCGCCCTCCAGGGCCTTCTACAAAGGTGCCTACGTCTCCCGTGCAAAACCAGGTTTTTCCTTCGATTTCCCGGAAGACCTGTTTGTTGATCTCCGGTTTTTTGTAGTAGCCGGACATCACATTCGGGCCATGAGCCAGGATTTCCCCCTCCCCGGGCTCGTAGGCCCCGGAGCTTTCATCAATAAGCAGCTCTACCCCGGCTACCGCACAACCAACGGTTCCCAGCATAGCCCCGCCGGGTTCATAGGTGTTCATAGTAAGGGTCGGGGCAGTTTCCGTCAGCCCATATCCCTCCCGGACGCTGATGCCGGCGGCGCAGAAAACGCGCAGGATCTTCACCGGACAGGGGGCCGCGCCTGTAAAAATGATCCTCAGATTGCCCCCCAGGGCCGCCCGCCATTTGCTGAAAATAAGCCGATCAGCCAGGGCCCACTTAAGCCGCTCTGGAAGGGTCCGTTTTTTATCCAGGCTAAAGTCGTCCGTGAGGGACAGGGCCCAGAAGAACAAGTTCCTTTTAACACCTTTCAAGGCCAGCCCCTTGTTGTAGATAGCCTCATACACCTTCTCGAGCAACCTGGGGACGGTAGTGAAAGCAACCGGCTTAACTGCAGCCAAATCGCCGTCCGGGCCGCTGAGGTTGTCTGTGCTGCAATAGTGAACCGAGCACCCCTTGTAGTAATAGGCAAAGGACACCGCCCGCTCATAGATATGGCACATTGGGAGGAAACTGATGGTTTTTTCACCGGGCCCGATGGGCACCAGATCGGCGGTGGTCATGATCACGTGCATGACGTTGCTGTGTTTCAGCATGACCCCCTTGGGATTTCCGGTGGTCCCGGAGGTATAAATAATCGTAAGCAGGTCGTCCCCGGTAAGGGAGGCTTTTGCTTTTTCAACGGCACTCAGATCCTCCTCTAAAATAGACTCCCAGAAGGGCCGGTCGGGGTGCTGGTCAAAGGTGAAAATCTGTTCCAGGGAGGGCACCTGCTCCCTTGCCGCCGATAATTTTTCGAAAAGATCGAGGCCGCCGCAGAAGGCCGCCTTTACCTCGGCCTCGTGCAGAATGTACTGGTATTCACGGATGCTGATGGTAGGATACAGGGGGATGCTGACCATCCCGGCCATCTGGATCGCAAAATCCATGATAAGCCACTCCGGGCGGTTCTTATAGGAAACCAGGGCGACGGTGTCCCCGGGCCTGAGGCCCAGTCGCAAGAGGCCTGCAGCTGCTTTTTCCGCGGTAATGGTAATGTCCTGTGAGCTATAGGATTTCCAGTTGCCATTAGGGTCTCTTGCACTTACCGAAGCTTTTTGCGGATGGTGTTCAATCTGGTGATAGAGGAGGTCAAATACCCGGGTCATCGAATTGGAAGGTTGGTTTGAAGTGCGTTTAAGATACTCAATATATCGATTGAAACCGGCGGCCCCTATTCAAACATGAGGCTGATAAACTCAGCCACACAGGCTGGCCTGTCTGTCCCTTCGATTTCCACCGAGCAGTGCCATGTAATTTTCAGGCCGTTTTCCCGGTAGGGGTCAATCTGATGCACGCGACCCGTAAGCCGGATTCGGCTATCCACGAGTACCGGGCTTGGGAACCGGACTTTGTTAAGGCCGTAATTCACTCCCATGGTCGCGGAGCGGACCCGGATACAATCCCCAAGCAGGGGTGAGAGAAGTGCCAGGGACAGGAACCCATGGGCCACCGTTTTCTTAAAAGGGGAATGCCTGGCGGCCTTTTCCACGTCTACATGGATCCACTGGTAATCCATGGTGGCTTTCGCAAAATCATTGATCATCTCCTGGGTTACGGTAACCCAGTCACCGGTTGGGAGGGCTTTTCCCTCCAGGGCCCGGAATGCCGTCAGGTCTTCGAATTCAAGTTTCGCCATGGCTTCTTTTTATCGGGACATTCCCCCGTCTATGGTAAGGCAGATCCCCGAGACAAACCGCGCCTCATCAGAGGCCAGGTACAGATATCCGTAGGCGATATCAACAGGGTCGGCCACGGTTCCCAGGGGAATACCGGCCTTGATATGGGCCAGGTGCTCCTGGGGGATTTGTTTGACCATTTCCGTCATCGTAAAGCCAGGAGCCACAGCATTGGCGGTGATGCCGTATTTTCCCAGCTCCATCGTCCAGGTCTTGGACATGGCAATAACGCCTGCTTTAGTAGCAGCATAATTGGTCTGCCCGAAATTGCCCCGCAGCCCCACGTTGGATGCAGCGCTTACGATCCGCCCATATTTGTTGGCTTTCATGTACGGGATCACAGCCTGGGTACACAGGAAAACCCCTTTCAGGTTTACCTGCATGACGGCGTCCCACTCTTCCTCGCTCATCTTTTCCAGGGTCCGGTCCCTGGTGATCCCGGCGTTGTTGATCAGGATATCGATGCGTCCGTATCGCTGATTTACCCCGGCAAGCAGTTCAACAACCGCCGCCTTGTCCGTTACCGAAACCGCATGGAATTCCGCGGTTCCCCCGCCCGTGTTGATGGCATCCGCAACCTCCTGCCCCTGAGGCAACAAATCCATGATGATTACGGTGGCCCCTTCGCGGGCAAATAGTTCACAAACCGCGCGTCCAATCCCCCGGGCTCCCCCGGTGACGATGGCGATCTTATCTTTAAGTCTCATATGGGAGTATTTTTGCTTAGAAGGATCCGGTGCCTGGCCTGGGACCCCCGTCTTTTCGATTCAGTCCTCACTAATTTTCAGGACCAGCTTGCCCTGTTTTTCGCCGGTAAAGAGCCGGTCAAAGGTTTCTGCAAAATTCTCGATCCCCTCGTATACAGCCTCCCGGGTTTTTAGTTTGCCTGCCGCCAGCCAGCCGCCAAGGACCCCGGCGGCTTCCCCATAGCGGTCCGCCCAGTCAAAGACCACCATCCCCTGCATGGTCGCCCGGTTTACCAGCAGGGAAAGATAATTTCGGGGGCCTTTGACACCTGCCTTGTTGTTATACTGGGAAATAGCCCCGCATATGACCACCCGCGCGTGCCTGCGCAAACGGGTGAGGGCCATGTCCAGGATGTCGCCCCCCACATTGTCAAAATAGACATCCAGCCCTTTGGGGCATGTTTCCTTCAATCGTTGTCCGACATTTTCGTTCTTATAGTCAATGGCGTCATCAAACCCGAGTTCTTCGGTGAGATACCGGCATTTTTCGGGTCCTCCGGCAATGCCTATTACGGTGCAGCCCTTTATCCTGGCAATCTGCCCCGCGATACTGCCCACGGCCCCCGCCGCCCCGGAAATCAACACTACATCTCCTTCCTTGATTTTCCCCACTTCCAGAATGCCGAAATAGGCGGTCATACCCGGCATCCCCAGGGCTCCCAGATAAGTGGGCAGGGGTGCCAGGCGGGGGTCCACCTTGTGGAATCCCGTTCCGTCAGTCGCCACGTACTGCTGTACTCCTCCACTGCCGACCACAAAGTCACCCACCTGGAACCGGGGGTTGTTTCTGGAATCCACCACCTCACCCGCGGAGCCGGCCCGCATCACCGAGCCAAGGGCCATAGGTTCTATATAGGACTTCCCCTCGTTCATCCAGCCGCGCATGGCCGGGTCCAGGGAGACATAATGCTGCCTGACCAGGACTTCCCCTTCCTGAAGCTCGGGAACGGGTCGGGAAACGAGTTCCCATGTGGAGGCGTCAGCCTTTCCGACAGGTCTTTTTACGAATAGCAGTTGTTTGTTCATTTCAATGTCGATTTTTTGAAGTCATCCAGGTTTATCCGGAGACCAGATATCCCCCATCAGCGGTATAGACCCCTCCGGTCATATACGAGCCGGCGTCGGAGGCGAGAAGCATGACTACCCCGGCCATTTCATCGGGATGGGCAATTCGGCCCAGGGGGAGGGCTTTGGTAAACCGGGCCACCAGGTTTTCATCGGCCCACAGGCCCTGGCTGAATTTAGTGCGGACCAGCCCCGGGCAGATCACATTGGCCCTGACCCCGTGGCGCCCCCATTCCTTGGCCTGGTTTTTTGTGAGCATGATCAGGGCAGCTTTGGTGGCACTGTAGAGGCCCAGCCCGAAACCTGGGCGGATGCCTTCCACGGAGGAGATATTGATGATGCTTCCGCCCCGGTTTTTCATATGCGGGAATACCTCGTTGGACAGCATCCAGGGGGCTTTTACATTAATCGCCATGATCTTGTCAAAGACGGCTTCTTCGGACCCTTCCAGGGGGCCGTAATACGGGTTTATGGCCGCGTTGTTGACCAGGATGTCGATCTGCCCGTACGCTGCCAGTGTTTTTTCAACGAGGGCCTTTCGCTGTTGTGCATCCCCCACATGGCACTGAACCCCTGTGGCCTGAAGCCCGGCATCCCTGAATTCCGCGGCAACCGCATCCACGGCTTCCTGCTTCCGGCTGCTCACCACTACCCGGGCCCCGTTTTCGGCCAGGCCCTGTGCAATGGATTTTCCAATGCCTTTGCTGGCACCGGTCACGATCGCCACCTTACCATCCAGGTCAAATTTTGAAGTGATCTGATTCATAGTTCTGGTTCGTTCTTGGTTGTTGCCTAATCAAAAAGGCTTTCGTCTGCAGAAACCGTCAGGTCCGAGGTGTTGAGCAGGATGTTGGCCAGGCCTTCACATTTGGGCAATTCATAGGTGAAGTAAAAGTGCATCGCATGTATTTTCCCGGAGTAAAACCCGGTTTCCCTGGTAGTCTCCCCGGCTGAAATCGCCTTGTGTGCTGCCAGGCCCATATCCAGCCATAACCAGCCAATGAGGATATTCCCGAAGAAATCCATAAAGACGGTGGCATCGGCTAAAAAGCGCTCGTAATTTCCCTTTCCGGCATAGCCCAGGAGATACTTCAGCACTTTTTTCATCAAATCGGTTTTTCCGGCCAAAGCCTCTGCGCAGGATCTTAAATCATCTTCCGCCATCGCCCTGCTAATTGTTTTTCCCATTTCCCCCGCCAGATAGGTCAGGGCGGCTCCCTGGTCCATGGTGATCTTGCGGCCTAGCAGGTCCATGGACTGTATCCCCGTGGTCCCCTCATAGATGGAGAAAATCCGAATGTCCCGGAAGTATTGCTGCAGGATAAAATCGGAGCAATAGCCGTACCCCCCCAGCACCTGCAGGCCGTTGCTCACGGCTTCAAGCCCCTTTTCGGCCGGGTAGGTCTTGGCGACGGGGGTGAGCAATTCCAACAGGGAATGGTATTTTTTGCGTTCGGATGCTTCGGGATGGGTGAGGGAGAGGTCCTGGTATTTGGCCGAAAGCAGCACCAGGCTAAGGGCGCCCTCCACAATCACCTTCTGGGTCAGGAGCATCCGGCGCACATCGGGGTGGTTGATGATCAGGGTTTGGTCTTTGGACACGTCCTTCTTGCCGGCGCTGGTAAGCTTCCTGCCCTGCGGGCGCTCTTTGGCATAGGCCAGGGATGCCCGGTAGGCTGCCATGGCGATGGCAGCGGCCCCACGCCCTACGGCGATCCGGGCCCCGTTCATCATCAGGAACATGTATTTCAAACCCTGATGGGGTTCCCCCACCAGCCAGCCCCTGCAATCCTTTTGGTCCCCGAAGGACAAATGGGTGGTGCAGTACCCCCGCTGCCCCATTTTCTGGAAATCCCCTACCGTATTGACATCGTTAAAGTGGAGTTGTCCGTCATCACCGGGCCGGTGCTTCGGCACTACAAAAAGGGAAATGCCCTTTGTCCCGGCCGGGGCCCCTTTGATGCGGGCCAGCAACAGGTGGACGACGTTATCCACGCCTTTGTAGTCCCCGCCCGAAATAAAGATCTTCTGGCCCGAGATCAGGTAATGATCCCCCTGCGGGACTGCGGAGGTAACGATGTCCGACAGGGAACTCCCCGCCTGGGGCTCGGTCAGGCACATGGTGCCGTTCCAGGCGCCTGAGAGCATGTTGGGGACATAGGTTTTTTTCAGATGGGCATCCCCGAAGTGGAGGATAAGCTCGGCGGCCCCGAAGGTCAGCCCGATGTATCCCGGCAAATGGTTGTTGGCGGTTTCCTGTATATAGGCTGCTATTGGGCATTTGCAGGCCCCCATCGTCGTAGTTGAAAAGGGCTGCGCCCAGCCCCATTTCCCCCGCTTTCTCCATATAGCGGGAAACCTGAGGATGCACATGCACTTCCCCGTCCTCAAAATGGGCGGGGTTCGCATCCATTTCCTCGAAATAGGGGTAAAGCTCTTTGTCTGAGAAGTCGGCGACGGCATTGAGAAACAGGTCCACCGATTCCCTGTCGTAATCCTGAAACCGTTCCTGGCTTAGTACTTCGTTTAGGTGGTGTACATCGTAAAGCAGGAATTTCAGGGTGTTGAGGTCAATGTAATCGTGGGCCATAGGAGCAGGGTTTTTGACGTATTGGAAACAGGAAGCTAATCAGCGATTGATGTCCCCTTGAAGATAGGGAAATAATTGGTTTTTTAACGGAACCGGGAGATTGGAGAAAATCGGCGCGTATTGATTGCCTTTCCGGTCAGGGAGCAGACTCCAGGCATTCCAAAACAATAATGGTTTGCTCCCTTATTTTTGCAATTTCGCTGGCAAAGGAGTAGTGGGCAAACCCTTTAATTTTTGTCTTTCCCGATTTTCATTCCAGGTATTGTTCTGTAGGGCAATCAGGATGCCTATCCCAACCATGACAATCTCCCCGATTGCATAGATAAGGCACCTGCCTGCCGGAGAGGCAGGTTTCCCGAAACGGGTTGATCCACCCGCGTGTTCAGGAATGTTTGAAGCAAAGAGTCTTAGACGGGTTTTACGGAAAAAGCGGA
>CBDUBB010000028.1:0-13396 GCA_965365265.1 uncultured Flavobacteriaceae bacterium | reverse complement strand
TTTTGGCCAGGTCCCTGAGGATGTTCTTTTTGATACCGATATCCAGGGCAACGACGGGGATCTTGGCGTCCGGATCCCCCTCAAAATAAGGTTCCCTGGTAGAGACCCTGGAAGCCAGTTCCAGGCCTTCCATGCTCGGTATTTTACTGAGCTCCTGCTTAAGGGCGTCCAGCTCGTCCACGCGGGTGGAGATCACGGCGTTCATGGCGCCATTGTCCCGGATATAGCTCACCAGGGCCCGGGTGTCTACATCGGAAATGGCAAACAGGCCATTGGCATCCAGAAATTCCTGCAGGCTGAAATCGGCGTCCGGCCGGCTATAGTTATAACTGAAGTTCTTGCAGATAAGCCCTGCAATCTTAACACCGTCGGATTCCACTTCGGTTTCCTTGGCCCCGTAATTCCCAATGTGGGCGTTGGTGGTTACCATTAGTTGCCCGAAGTAGGAGGGGTCCGTGAAGATCTCCTGATACCCCGTCATCCCTGTATTAAAACATACTTCCCCAAAGGCTGTACCTTCCTGGTCCCCGACCGCCTTTCCGTAAAAAATGGTGCCGTCCGCCAGTAATATCAACGCTTTCCTTTTGGCCTGATACTTCATAAAAACATCCCGGTTTTAGTGATTCGTAACAAAATAACATAAAAAAAGGATAGCCATTCAGGACTATCCTTTTCTTGTTTATAACTTTTGAAAACCCTGCAAATTAGGCATCCGCATCGTCTTTCTTTTCCTTGCCTTCCTCCGCGGCGGAATCTCCTTCGGCCGGGGCATCTTCTTTTGGTGCTTCCGCCTTGGTTTCCTTCTTCTCCTCGGGAGCTTCAGCTTTGGCCTCTGTTTCAGGGGTCTCTGCTTTGGCTTCGGCGGTTTCGGTCTTGACTTCCGTTTCTGCCTGCTCCACCTTAGCTGTGGCTACCTGTTCCTCCTCCTGCTTTGATTTGGAACGACGGCTGCGGCGCGTTGTCTTCTTCTTGGGCTTGCCGGCATTGTAGATCTCATTGAAATCCACGAGTTCGATCATCGCCATGTCGGCATTGTCCCCAAGACGGTTCCCCAGTTTTATGATACGGGTGTATCCTCCCGGACGGTCCCCAACCTTCTCGGCTACCGTGCTGAACAATTCGGTAACCGCGTGCTTGCTGCGCAGGCTGCTGAATACAACCCTGCGGTTATGGGTGCCCTGCTCGGCTGTCTTGTTGTTCTCAGCCTTGGATTTTGTGATCAGGGGCTCCACGAACTGCTTCAGGGCCTTGGCCTTGGCAGTGGTGGTATTAATCCTTTTATGCTCAATCAGGGAACAGGCCATGTTGGCCAGCATCGCCTTGCGGTGTGCTGTTTTTCTTCCCAGGTGATTGATTTTCTTTCCGTGTCTCATCGTTTCCTATAGTTTCCGGACTATGCCTGCGTTTGGCTCCAGCCCTGCTTAGTCCTTATCCAGTTTATACTTAGACAAATCCATTCCAAAGTTCAGTCCCTTGTTGATTACCAGCTCCTCCAGCTCAGTAAGGGATTTCTTGCCAAAATTCCTGAATTTCATCAGGTCGTTCTTGTTGAATGCCACAAGGTCCCCCAGGGTATCCACTTCTGCTGCCTTGAGGCAGTTCAGGGCCCGTACCGAAAGGTCCATGTCAACCAGTTTGGTCTTAAGGAGCTGCCTCATGTGCAGGGATTCCTCATCGTAGGTTTCCGTCTGCGCAATCTCATCAGCCTCCAGGGTAATCCGTTCGTCAGAGAACAGCATGAAATGGTGAATCAGGACCTTAGCCGCCTCTGTAAGGGCCTGCTTCGGATGGATAGACCCGTCCGTTGAAATTTCAAAGACCAGTTTTTCGTAGTCGGTCTTTTGCTCTACCCTGTAGTTCTCAATGCTGTATTTAACATTGCGGACCGGAGTAAAGATTGAATCGACAGCAATGCTGCCCAGGGGGGCATTGGATTTTTTGTTCTCCTCTGCCGGCACATACCCGCGGCCCTTTTCTATGATGATCTCCAGGTTGAGGCTCACTTTCGGATCCATGTTGCAGATCACCAGGTCCGGGTTCAGGATCTGGAATCCGGAGATGAACTTCTGGAAATCCCCTGCGGTCAGCTGTTCCTTACCGCTCACTGAAATGGAAACGGTTTCCTCATTAACGTCGTCGATCTGACGCTTGAAACGAATTTGTTTCATGTTGAGGATGATTTCGGTAACATCCTCCACAACACCTTCGATTACCGAAAATTCATGTTCTACCTTATCGATACGAACAGAGGTGATGGCAAACCCCTCCAGGGAAGCCAGCAGCACCCTTCTGAGCGCATTCCCGACAGTCAGACCATATCCGGGTTCCAAAGGGCGAAATTCAAACTTCCCTTCGAAATCCGTGGAGTCTATCATGATAACTTTATCGGGCTTCTGAAAATTAAATAATGCCATAATCGGGTCTGTGTTGTTTTATTTAGAGTATAACTCGACGATCAGTTGTTCCTTGATGTTCTCAGGGATTTGAATGCGTTCAGGAATCGACACAAAGGTACCTTCCTTCTTATCCGAATTCCAGCTGATCCATTCGTAAACGGAACTATTCGAAGACAGGGAATCCTCGATCACCAGAAGGGATTTGGATTTCTCCCGGACTCCTACCACATCACCGGGCTTCAGGGAATAAGATGGGATGTTGACCACTTCCCCGTTAACCGTGATGTGCCTGTGGCTCACCAACTGACGGGCTGCCCGTCGGGAAGGCGCCACACCCATGCGGTATACTACATTGTCCAGGCGGGACTCGCAAAGTTGAAGCAGTACCTCACCGGTCACTCCTTTGCTCCGCGTGGCTTTTTCGAAAAGATTCCGGAATTGCCGCTCCAGGATGCCATACGTGTACTTGGCTTTTTGCTTTTCCTGCAGCTGAATAGCGTACTCTGATTTCTTACCCCGGCGACGGCTGTTTCCGTGCATCCCGGGAGGATAACTCTTTTTTTCGAAGGCCTTGTCGTCTCCGAAGATCGCCTCGCCGAACTTGCGGGCGATTTTTGATTTTGGTCCTGTATATCTTGCCATCTTCTATTGTTTAGAGAGCGCGGTTATGAATTAAGGCGAATCCTTCGATAACCGTAACTGCACCCCCTGGTGAAAAAATTACTATTTGCTGTTAAACCCTCCTTCTTTTGGGCGGGCGGCATCCGTTGTGCGGCATTGGCGTAACATCGACGATCTCGGTTACCTCAATACCTGCGTTGTGGATGGTCCGGATAGCGGACTCCCTGCCGTTCCCGGGTCCCTTCACATACACCTTTACCTTGCGAAGACCAGCCTCATGAGCGGTCTTGGCACATTCCTCAGCTGCGATCTGGGCAGCATAAGGGGTGTTCTTCTTGGAACCGCGGAATCCCATTTTCCCGGCGGAAGACCAGGAGATCACATCCCCTTTCTTGTTGGTCAGGGAGATGATGATGTTGTTGAAGGAAGCAGTGATGTGCGCTTCCCCGGTGGACTCCACCGAAACCTTCCGCTTCTTGGCGGTTTTTGATGATTTTGAACCTGCTTTTGCCATATTCTTGAGAATCTCAGTAATCGGGTGGGAAAACACCTTCTCCAAACAGCCAGGCTATTTTTCGAAAGGCATCCCGTGCCCTGTACTATGTATTATTTAGTGGCTTTCTTTTTGTTAGCAACTGTCTTGCGCTTTCCTTTCCGGGTCCTGGAATTGTTCTTGGTCCGCTGGCCCCTGAGGGGAAGGCCAATCCTGTGGCGGATTCCACGATAGCACCCGATATCCATCAGCCGTTTAATGTTCAGCTGGGTTTCAGAACGAAGTTCCCCTTCAATCGTGTAAGCGGAAACTGCTTCCCGAATACGACCAATTTCATCGTCATTCCAGTCAGACACCTTGGCATCCTCGCTGACGTCAGCTTTTTCCAGAATTTCCTTGGCTCTGTTTTTACCGATACCGTAGATATAGGTAAGGGCTATGACGCCTCTTTTTTGTTTTGGTATATCAACACCTGCAATTCTTGCCATAACTACCCCTGTCTTTGTTTAAATCTAGGATTCTTTTTGTTGATCACGTACAACCGTCCCTTGCGGCGAACGATCTTGCAATCAGCACTTCTTTTTTTAATGGATGCTCTAACTTTCATCGTATCCGGTTTCTTAGTATCTGTACGTTATTCTAGCTTTTGACAAATCATACGGGCTCATTTCAAGCTTCACCTTATCCCCCGGAAGAAGTTTGATATAATGCATACGCATCTTTCCGGAAATATGGGCGGTCACTACATGCCCGTTTTCCAATTCCACGCGGAACATGGCATTGGAAAGCGCTTCTATAATTGTTCCGTCCTGTTCTATCGGAGCCTGTTTAGCCATACAATTATGCTACTTTTCTATTTTTACCTGTTTTCATGAGCCCGTCGTAATGGCGGTTCAGCAGATAGGCGTTTACCTGTTGTACAGTATCGATGGCTACCCCTACCATAATCAGGAGGGAGGTACCCCCGTAAAACAGGGCCCAGCTGGGCTGAATATTGATCAGTTTTACCACGATCGCCGGGAAGACCGCCAGGATGGCCAGGAATACCGAACCTGGCAGGGTGATGTGAGACATTACCCTGTCGAGGAAATCTCCGGTTTCCTTACCGGGACGGATCCCGGGAATAAATCCACCGCTTCGCTTAAGGTCGTCAGCCATTTTGTTGGTGGGCACGGTTATCGCTGTATAGAAATAGGTAAAGATGATAATTAACAATGCAAACAGAATGTTGTAAGCCAGTCCGAAAATATCCTGGAACTGTACTTCCATCCACTGCCCTACGGCCGTGCTGTTGAAAGTCCTTCCGAGGAGACCCGGGGCAAACATGATTGCCTGAGCAAAGATGATGGGCATTACCCCGGAAGCATTCAACTTCAGGGGGATGTATTGACGGGAGCCCATTACGTTCTTTTCATAACCACCGGAAGCCGTGCGCCTGGCGTACTGAACCGGTACCCGGCGAACCGCCATGACCAACAATACACTGGCCAGGATGACTACGAACCAGAGGATTAATTCCACGAGGATCAGCATCGGACCTCCGTTCCCGTTCAGGCGGGAAGCCGCCTCCTGTACAAAGGCCTGAGGCAGGGTTGCGATGATCCCGATCATAATCAACAGGGAGATCCCGTTTCCGATTCCCTTATCGGTAATCTTCTCTCCCAGCCACATGGCAAACACACAACCGGTTACCAGGATGATGACCGCAGGGGCGATAAAGTTCAGTCCCTTCCCGAGCAGGAAAGCACTGTCCGGAACTCCCAGGGCACCAAGGCTGTACAGGTAGGCCGGAGCCTGAACGATACAGATGGCGATGGTAAGCCAGCGGGTAATCTGGGTTTTGGTCTTGCGGCCGCTCTCCCCTTCCTTATCCAGTTTCTGGAGGTACGGGGTGGCAATACCCATCAACTGCACCACAATGGAAGCTGAGATATACGGCATGATCCCCAGGGCAAACACGGAAGCGTTGGCGAAAGCCCCGCCCGTGAACGCATTGAGGATTCCAAGGATTCCCTGCTCTGTATTGGATGAAAGTTCGGCGAGCTGTGTCGTATCGATACCCGGGAGGACTACCTGGGCGCCGAAGCGGTAAACCAGCAATAGTCCGAGGGTCACAATGATACGGGACCTCAGCTCCTCGATCTTCCAAATATTGGCTATGATCTCAAAAAATTTCCTCATAAAGCCTTCGCTTATAAACTTATGGCCTCTCCACCAGCAGCCTCGATAGCAGCTTTGGCGCTGGCCGTAAATTTATGTGCCGTTATTTTCAGAGGGGCTTTCAATTCTCCCCTTCCCATGATTTTTACCAGGTCGTTCTTGTGGGCCAGTCGCATTTCCACCATCTGCTCGAGGGTGAGCTCCTTCTTGACAGCCCCGTTGTCGATCAGTCCCTGAAGCGTATCGAGGTTGATCCCGCGGTACTCCTTCCGGTTGATGTTGCTGAACCCGAATTTGGGTACCCGGCGCTGCAAGGGCATTTGACCTCCCTCAAACCCGATCTTCTTGGAATATCCAGACCGGGACTTGGCTCCTTTGTGGCCACGGGTGGCAGTTCCACCTTTGCCGGAACCCTGTCCGCGCCCTACGGTTTTCCCCGCTTTGTGAACAGAGCCTTTTGCCGGTTTTAAGTTCGATAAATCCATACTGCGTTACTTTTAAGCTTCTTCCGTAGAAACCAGGTGTTTTACTTTATTGATCATTCCAAGGATGCTCGGGGTTTGCTCATGCTCCACCTGCTGTCCTATTCCACGCAGTCCCAGGGCCTGCAGGGTCCGCTTCTGGTCCTGTGGGCGCTTGATACTGCTTCTAACTTGCTTTACTCGAATTTTTGCCATGGTTCCTGCCTGCTTATCCGTTGAAAACTTTATCCAGGGAAATACCGCGCTGCTTGGCCACTGTATTGGCATCCCGCAATTGCAATAAGGCGTCAAAAGTAGCCTTTACCCCGTTATGAGGGTTGGATGACCCCTGGGATTTGGACAGTACGTCCTGTATCCCAACAGCTTCCAAAACCGCACGTACCGCACCACCAGCGATCACTCCGGTACCGTGTGATGCAGGTTGGATGTAAACCCGGGCACCTCCGTATTTTCCTTTTTGCTCGTGTGGAACGGTACCTTTGTTCAAGGGAATGCGAACCAGGTTCTTTTTGGCATCCTCAACGGCCTTGGCGATTGCCGTGGCAACTTCCTTGGACTTACCGAGTCCGTGACCGACCACGCCATTCTCATCTCCTACCACAACAATGGCGGAGAATCCGAAGGCCCGGCCTCCCTTGGTAACCTTGGTAACCCGTTGAACACCCACCAGACGATCCTTCAGTTCCAGACCTCCCGGTTTTACGATCTCCACATTTTTGTATTTCCCGTACATAATTCCTATTAAAATTTTAATCCGCCTTCTCTGGCACCCTCGGCGAGTGATTTAACTCTTCCGTGGTATTGATAACCTCCCCTGTCAAAGGCTACGGCTTCCACACCGGCAGCCAGGGCTTTTTTTGCGAGCAGCTTTCCTACCTCGGCGGCTTTCTCAGTCTTGGTCCCCTTTGCGCCGTCCATACCCTTGTCACGGGAAGAAGCGGCTGCCAGGGTCTTGCCACTGGTGTCATCGATGATCTGTGCGTAGATCTCTTTGTTGCTGCGGTAAACAGAAAGGCGAGGCCGCTCTGCGGTCCCGAAGGAAACCTTGCGGATGCGTCTTCTGATTTTGTTTCTTCTTTCAGACTTTGTTAGTCCCATAATCCCTGTGATTAAGCTGATTTACCTGCTTTTCTTCTGATTTGTTCTCCCTTGAACTTGACACCTTTTCCTTTGTAAGGCTCCGGTTTGCGGAAAGAACGGATCTTAGCCGCGATCTGCCCCACCAGTTGCTTGTCGTGAGAGGTGAGTTTGATGAGCGGGTTTTTCCCTTTTTCAGAGGTAGTCTCCACTTTGACTTCGGGAGCCAGTTCCATAACGATGTTATGAGACATACCCAGTGCAAGATCCAGCTTCTGTCCCTGGTTGCTGGCACGGTAACCAACCCCTACCAGTTCCAGTTCCTTGGTCCAGCCTTTGGAAACCCCCTGAATCATATTGTTGATAAGAGAGCGGTAGAGTCCGTGCTTGGCCTTGTCGGACTTCTTTTCTGAGTTCCGATTTACAACCACTTCTCCATCGGCCACAGAGACTTCCACGTCACTGAATTCCTGATGGAGCTCTCCGAGCTTTCCTTTAACGGTTACAACGTTGTCTGCCACCTCGACGGTAACTCCCTCTGGAATGGCGATCGGATTATTTCCTATTCTAGACATGCTGCTGATTCTTTAAAATTCTATTAATACACGTAGCAGAGCACTTCTCCGCCCACATTCTCCTTCTGGGCCTGCTTGCCGGTCATCACCCCGTGAGAGGTAGAGACAATAGCGATCCCAAGACCGTTCAGCACGCGTGGCAGTTCACCGGAGCCCGCATACTTGCGAAGACCGGGCTTGCTGACCCGCTGGATTTTCCGGATTACCGGCTCTTTGGTGGCCTTATCGTATTTGAGGGCGATCTTGATGGTGCCCTGAGCACTGCTGTCCTCAAACTTGTAACTAAGGATATACCCCTGGTCAAACAGGATCTTGGTAATCTCCTTCTTCAATTTGGAAGCAGGGATTTCCACAACCCGGTGCCCTGCACTGTTTGCATTGCGGATTCGGGTCAAATAATCTGAGATAGGATCTGTAAACATCTTTTTCCTGTATTTAGTAAGAGGTTACCAACTTGCTTTTTTCACCCCCGGGATGAGCCCTTTGTTGGCCATTTCCCTGAACATTACCCGGGAAATTCCGAACGTACGCATATATCCCTTTGGCCTTCCGGTGAGCTTGCAGCGATTGTGCATTCTAACAGGTGAGGCGTTTTTTGGCAATTTCTGAAGCGCGTCGTAGTCGCCGGCCTCTTTAAGAGCCTTGCGCTTCTCGGCGTATTTTGCTACCAGTTTTGCCCTTTTACGCTCTCGGGCCTTCATTGATTCTTTAGCCATACTAGTTCTTTTTAAAGGGTAATCCCAATTCGCTCAGGAGTGATTTTGCTTCCTTGTCCGTTTCGGCGGATGTCACAAAAGTGATATCCATTCCATTGATTCGGTTGATCTTGTCGATGTTGATCTCGGGGAAGATGATCTGTTCGGTGACTCCCAGATTGTAATTCCCTCTGCCGTCAAAGCCACTGGCCTTGATCCCCTGGAAATCCCGTACCCTCGGAAGGGCTGAAGTCACCAGGCGGTCCATGAATTCGTACATGCGCTCCCCGCGAAGGGTCACCTTGGCTCCAATGGGCATTCCCTTACGGAGCTTAAAGGCAGAGACGTCCTTTTTGGAAATGGTGGACACAGCTTTCTGACCACTGATCAGCGTAAGCTCATCCACGGCGTGGTCTATGAGCTTTTTGTCAGCTACCGCAGCCCCGACACCCCGGCTCAAAACAATCTTTTGGAGCTTGGGCACCTGCATGACGTTCTTATAACCGAACTCATCCATCAGTGCACTGATGACGCGCTCGTTGTATTCTTTCTTTAATCTAGGTACGTAGGCCATAACTAAATAACTTCATTCGATTTTTTTGCAACACGTACTTTACTGCCCTCCCGGACCTCGAATCCCACGCGGGTGGCATCACCGGACTTGGGATCGATCAGAGACAGGTTGGAAATATGAATAGGGGCTTCCTTTTCAACTATTCCACCCTGAGGATTCTGGGCGCTTGGCTTTTCGTGCTTTGAAACGGTGTTGACACCTTCCACAATCGCCTTGTTCTTTTCGCGCAGAATACGAAGCACCTTGCCTTCGCTTCCCTTATGGTCGCCTGCAATAACGCGGACGGTATCTCCTGATTTAATGCGAATTTTCATATCTATCTGCTTTACAGTACCTCGGGAGCCAAGGAAACGATTTTCATAAATTGTTTTTCACGCAATTCCCGCGCCACCGGCCCGAAGACCCGTGTTCCCCTCATTTCCCCTGTTGGGTTAAGCAGTACGCAGGCGTTGTCGTCAAAGCGGATGTAAGATCCATCGGGACGGCGTACCTCTTTTTTGGTGCGCACCACCACAGCAGTGGAAACGGCACCTTTTTTAATACTTCCGTTGGGTGTGGCTTCTTTTACACTCACCACGATTTTATCCCCCAGGGAAGCATACCTTCTTTTGGTTCCTCCCAACACGCGGATGGTCAATACTTCCTTGGCCCCGGTGTTATCTGCTACTTTGAGTCTGGATTCTTGCTGTACCATAATTATTTGGCTCTTTCAAGGATTTCTACCAATCTCCAACACTTGGTCTTGCTCATTGGCCGGGTTTCCATGATTTTCACAGTGTCCCCGATGTTGCAATCATTGGTCTCGTCATGGGCAACGTATTTCTTGGTCTTGAGTACGAACTTACCGTACATAGGGTGCTTTACCCGCTTGACCTCAGAAACCACGATGGATTTCTCCATCTTGTTGCTGGTCACAACGCCTATTCTTTCTTTTCTAATATTCCTGTTTTCCATAAAGCAACACCAATTATTGGTTTTCCCTTTTATTTAATTCAGTCGCCAACCGTGCTACAGTTCTTCTTGTATTCCTGAGTTGAAGCGGATTTTCCAGAGGGGTGACCGTATGTGCCATTTTCAGGTCTGCATACTGCTTCTTAAGATCGGTCATCTTCTCCTTCAGCTCCTCGGTGGACATTGCTTTTATCTCGGTCTGTTTCATGATCCTTTCGTATTAAGAGGGGTCGTAATCCCTGGCCACAACAAATTTTGTTTTTACAGGCAGTTTCTGAGCTGCAAGACGCAATGCTTCCTGGGCGATATCCAAAGGAACCCCACCCAACTCGAACATGATACGTCCTGGTTTTACGACAGCTACCCAGTATTCAGGAGCTCCTTTCCCCTTACCCATACGTACCTCGAGTGGTTTCTTTGTAATGGGTTTGTCCGGGAAGATCTTTATCCACAACTGACCCTGACGCTTCATGTACCTGGTAGCCGCAATACGAGCCGCCTCAATCTGGCGGGAGGTGATAAAGCTGGACTCCAGGGATTTGATACCAAACATCCCGTTAGAAAGCTGGTGGCCCCGCTGTGAAATGCCTTTCATACGGCCCTTCTGGGCTTTCCGAAACTTGGTTCTTTTTGGCTGTAACATCTTCTCTTGGCTTCTTTATTTTACTTTCTGCGACGTTTCTTATTCTCCCTCTTGGCCGTTTTTCCAGTGCCTTTGCTCATACCGATAAGCGGAGAAAGCTCGCGTTTACCATATACCTCACCTTTCATGATCCAAACCTTGATGCCCAAACGCCCGTAGGTGGTGTGGGCTTCGTGCAGGGCGTAATCGATGTCTGCACGGAAGGTGGAAAGGGGGATACGTCCGTCCTTGTAGGTTTCAGAACGCGCCATTTCAGCTCCGTTCAGACGGCCTGAAATCTGGACTTTGATCCCTTCAGCATTCATCCTCATGGCAGCGGCAATACCCATCTTGATGGCCCTGCGGTAGGAGATCCTGCTCTCTACCTGACGCGCGATACTCGCAGCCACCAGGTTGGCATCCAATTCAGGACGCTTGATCTCAAAGATGTTGATCTGAACCTCCTTATCGGTGATTTTTTTCAGCTCTTCTTTGAGTTTATCGACTTCCTGACCACCTTTTCCGATAATAATACCGGGGCGGGCAGTGGTAATAGTAACCGTAATCAGCTTGAGGGTCCTTTCTATAATCACCCGGGATACGCTCGCTTTGGCGAGACGTGCGTGGATGTACTTCCGGATCTTTTCGTCTTCCGCAAGTTTGTCTCCATAATCGTTCCCCCCGTACCAGTTGGACTCCCAGCCGCGGATGATCCCGAGACGATTACCTATTGGATTCGTTTTCTGTCCCATATGCTTATTTAGATCTGACTTTCTGCGTTATTCCTGGATCCCAACACCAATGTTACGTGGTTGGAACGCTTTCTGATTCTGTGGGCCCGTCCCTGTGGTGCAGGACGAAGGCGTTTCAGCATGCGTCCGCCATCTACCCGGATTTCCTTTACAAACAGGTCTGCCTGCTCAATATCGGCATCCTCGTTCTTTGCCTGCCAGTTGGAAATGGCAGAAAGAAGGAGCTTCTCGAGCCTTCTGGAGGCCTCCTTGGTATTAAACCGGAGGATCGCCAGGGCCTTCTCTACATCCTCTCCCCTGACCAAATCGGCAACCAGCCTCATTTTCCTGGGGGAAGTCGGGCAGTTGTTCAGTTTGGCAAATACCAACTGACTCCTCTCTTCCTTAAGCCTTTCAGCCATTTGTTTTTTCCGAACACCCATAGCGCTTATTTTTTACCTTTATTTTTAGCACCGGCATGCCCCCGGAACGTTCGGGTCGGGGAGAATTCCCCCAACTTGTGCCCGACCATATTCTCAGTCACATATACCGGTACGAACTGCCGTCCATTATGGACCGCAATGGTCAGTCCCACAAAATCCGGGGTGATCATCGAGGCCCTTGACCAGGTCTTGATGACGGTCTTTTTCCCGGACTCCAGGTTTTGCTGAATCTTCTTTTCAAGACTGTAGTGAACGTAAGGTCCTTTTTTTAGGGAACGTGCCATGTCTTACTTTTTTATTTCTTTCTACGTTCTACAATATATCGGTTGCTGTCCTTGGTACGGGAACGTGTCCTGTATCCTTTGGCCGGGATTCCCTTGCGGGACCTCGGGTGCCCTCCGGAAGCACGACCCTCTCCACCACCCATGGGGTGATCTACAGGGTTCATAGCCACAGGACGGGTACGCGGCCTTCTGCCAAGCCAGCGGCTGCGTCCGGCCTTACCGGAAACGATCAGCTGGTGGTCTGAGTTGGAAACCGCCCCAACAGTAGCAAGGCAGTTCACCAGGATCATACGGGTTTCCCCAGATGGCAATTTAATGGTGGCGTACTTGCCTTCACGTGCCATAAGCTGTGCAAAAGTACCCGCACTACGGGCCATTACAGCACCCTGCCCTGGACGCAGTTCAATGCAGGAGATAATAGTACCCAACGGGATTTCAGAAAGCGGAAGGGCATTCCCGATTTCGGGAGCTGCCCCGGATCCGGACTGGATCTTCTGACCCACCTGAAGTCCGTTCTGAGCAATTACATAGCGCTTTTCCCCATCCGTATATTCCACCAGTGCGATGAACGCAGATCGGTTCGGGTCGTACTGAATGGATTTAACTTCAGCGGCCACATCCTGCTTATCTCTTTTGAAATCGATCACACGATAACGCCTCTTGTGACCACCGCCTTTGTAGCGCATGGTCATCTTTCCCTTGCTGTTTCGTCCACCCGATTTCTTCAGCGGTGCGAGCAGGCCTTTCTCGGGCTTGTCTGTAGTAATGGCATCGAAACCATTGACTACCTTAAATCGCTGTCCGGGGGTGATCGGTTTTAATTTTCTGACTGACATGCCGTGTCTTTAAAGATTACTGTAAAAGTCAATTACATCACCGTCCTCCACGTCTACAATAGCCTTCTTATACGCATTGGTCTTGCCATGCTGAATTCCGGTCTTGGTGTAGCGCGTCTTACGCTGCGGACCGTAATTCATGGTGCGTACAGAAGTCACAGAAACACCATAGGTAGCCTCAACAGCTTCCTTGATTTGCAACTTGTTGGCCGTAGGGTCCACGATGAAACCATAGCGGTTGTACAACTCACTATCAGAGGTCATTTTCTCGGTAATGATCGGTTTTATCAACACACTCATGATTTCTTATTTCTTATGGTTGGACTCAATTCCTTCCAGAGCACCTTCCAAAAACACAACGCTATGAGCGTTCATTATTTTGTAAGTACTTAATTCTGAGCTAGATACAACTTCAGAACCCTTCAAATTGCGCGACGACAAATATACGTTATTATT
>CBDUBB010000027.1:0-13514 GCA_965365265.1 uncultured Flavobacteriaceae bacterium | reverse complement strand
TCTCTCCCTTTGTATTCAGGGCGATGAATCCAATCTGGAAATCGGGTTTTCCCTGCTTGCGGGCAAGGATCCGCCGCACTCCTTCCTCACAGGCTTCCTGCGGGCTTTTTCCCTGCCGCATCAGCTCGACGATAAGGAAACTCCCGACCGTACGCACCACCTCTTCCCCCAGTCCGGTGGCAGTTGCGCCCCCCACCTCCGGATCTACATAGAGACCCGCGCCAATTACGGGGGAATCCCCCACGCGACCGCGCATTTTGTAGGCCAGTCCGCTGGTGGTGCAGGCCCCGGCAAGTGTGCCGTCCGCGTCCATGGCCAGCATCCCGATGGTATCGTGATTTTCAATATTGATTACCGGCTGGTAGTGTTCGTTTTTTTTCCATTCCATCCATTCCTGACGGGAGGCTTCCGTAAGCAGATCACGTGTGGGGAACCCCTGTTCCCTTGCAAACTGGGAGGCGCCATCCCCAACGAGGATGACGTGGGGGGTTTCCTCCATAACCTTGCGGGCCACGGATATAGCGTGGACATACCCTTCGAGGCCCATCACGGCCCCACAATTGCCCAGGGCATCCATGATGCAGGCATCCAGGGTCACATGACCATCCCTGTCCGGCCGCCCCCCGAGCCCCACGGTTTGGTTGCCGGCGTCAGCCTCTTCGACCATTACCCCGGCTTCGACGGCATCCAAAGCAGTCCCGCCTTCCTGTAATACCTCCCATGCACGGGCCGTGGCATTCTGGAAATCCCAGGTGCAAATGGCTACCGGTCCACCGGGTGACCCCTGCGATTGCGGATTGGGAGAGGCAGAATCCCTGCAGGATACCAGGGGGGCCATCCCCAGGACAGCTGCGGATCCAAGGGTGGAATTCTTTAGGAAATTTCTTCGCTTCATACGTGGAAGGAGTTACATTTAAACCCTTAAAGATAGTCAATGAAGGTAGAAGTATGTGTTACTTCGGTAGCCTCCGCCCGGGTTGCCGAAGAAGCCGGGGCAGACCGCCTGGAGCTGTGTGCCGAACTGGCGGTAGGGGGGGTACCGCCCTCACCCGGGCTTCTGGAAGCCGTCCGTGAAGCCGTTACAATCCCGGTCCACGTACTGGTCCGCCCCAGGAGTGGTGATTTTGTATATGAGGAGGAGGTCTTATCCCAAATGCTCCGGGATATTGAATACAGTAGAAAATTGGGCTATGAGGGGATTGCCACCGGGTGCCTCCTGGAAGATGGAAACCTGGACGCGAAAGGGATGGCTTTGCTGGCAGAGGCAGCCCGTGGCTGCCACCTTACCTTTCACAGGGCTTTTGACCGGATTGCGGATTGGGAAACAGCCCTTTCGGAACTGGAGGCCCTGGGTGTGAATACCATACTCAGCAGCGGGCAGGCCCCTACGGCACTTCAGGGACTACCTCTACTGGAAGACCTTGCCAAAAACGCCACCTGCGGGATCATGCCCGGAGGCGGAATCCGACCTGATAACCTGCACGCATTCATGGGAAAGGGGTTCGAGGCGGTCCACCTCAGTGGGATCCCGAAAGCGGATGCGGAGTCCTTTGATGGATTGGCCCTGAACAGCGCTTCCCTTCTGAGGGAAGGCACCCCCCTCCGCCCTGATATGAGCCTGCTCAGAGAGGTGGTGGGACGTCTGAAGAGGCAGGCTGAATAGCTGCCGGAGAGGCTTAAAAAGGGTATATTTGTAAAAAAGGTTTCATGCTCCGCTGGATTGTTTTCTTTATCGTTTACCTGGCCATGGGCCTCTATACCTTGCAGGCCCTGAAATCCGGTACGCGCTTTCCCTGGCTACACTACCTCTATGTGGTCATTGCACTGCTGATTTTGGGAAACTTCATTTATCAATTCACTGTGGGGGATGAAACTGGCAGGGTTTTGAACAAGCCGAAAAGCTATGCCTTTGGATTCCTTTTGGCTATCCTGACCTTTAATCTGATCACGATCTTCTTCCTTTTTTCTGAAGACATCTACCGAATTATTTCTGCCGGGTACCAGAAGCTGTTCGGGGACGCCCCTGAATTCAGCCTGCCTGGGCGGAGGAGGTTCTTAAGCCTGATAGCCCTTGGGATTGCCTCGCTTCCCTTCGGAGCACTCCTCTATGGTATGTACCGGGGGAAATACCGGTTCCAGGTACTTGAGTACGACCTGGAATTCAAGGACCTGCCGGAGGGCTTTCACAACTACACCATTACTCATATCTCTGATGTCCACAGTGGGAGTTTTGACAACCGGAAAAAGATAGAATACGGGGTTTCGCTGATCAATGGGCAGAAGAGCGATGTCATTTTCTTTACCGGGGACCTGGTCAACAACAAGGCCTCCGAGATGGCACCCTGGGCAGACCTCTTTTCTACATTAAAAGCACCGGACGGGGTGTTTTCAATCCTTGGGAATCACGATTACGGAGATTATTATACCTGGGATACGGAGGAAGAAAAGGTTCAGAACCTGGAAGACCTGAAGATCCTGCAACGGGAAATGGGTTTTGATCTTCTGATGAACGAACACCGATATCTGCAGCGGGGGGAGGACCGAATTGCCCTGATCGGGGTGGAGAATTGGGGACGGGGCGGTTTTAAGAAGGCTGGAGACCTGCAGAAGGCCACTTCGGAGATTCAGCCGGATGATTTTAAGATACTGCTCAGCCACGACCCCTCCCACTGGGAGGACAAGGTGATCCATGACGACCTGCACTACCACCTGACCCTGAGCGGCCATACGCATGGCATGCAGTTCGGGATCGAAATCCCGGGCTGGGTAAAGTGGAGCCCTGTAAAGTGGCGTTACAAATACTGGGCGGGGATCTACGAGGAACTGGGGCAGTATATAAACGTGAATCGCGGCTTTGGTTTTCTGGCGTATCCGGGGCGTGTAGGTATATGGCCTGAGATTTCGGTGATCCGGCTCCGGAAGACGGGTATGAGCTGATTTTTTTTCCAATCTCCCGCAGAACAGGCGGTTTGACGCGTCATTTCACAAATTTTCTTACTTTTGAAACGTAACCCAACGCACGCCTTATGTCAAAATTCGGGGAACTTATAGATCAGGACATACCTGTATTGTTGGATTTCTACGCGGAGTGGAACGAACAATCAACCTCCATGCATCCCGTTCTCAGGGACGTGGCAGCCGCCCTGGGCGACAAGGGCAAAGTCATCAAAATCGATGTCGACAAGAACAAAGAGCTCTCGCAGGCCTTGCGGGTTAAAGGCCTTCCGACCCTCATGATCTACAAAAAAGGGGAGATGGTCTGGCGCCAGAGCGGGGAACAGGACGCCAATACGCTGATCGGGATCCTCAACGAATATATCTGACGAAAGCACCTCCGCACCCGGGGTCCGGATTTCTTCTTTTGAATACCTTATTGAATTTCATTTCCATCCGGGACCGGAACGCTGTCCTGAACCTGGGTTGGAATGGCATCCTGACGGGAGGTGTCCGGTACCGTATCCATGGGGGATAGCTCCCCGGGGATTTCAGGCAGCTCCTCCATGAGCGAATCCTGGTAGAAACCGAAATTGTCCAGTTGCTCGTTGAAGATGGCCGTTTCCTTTTCGGCCAGCTCCCGGTCGTCGTTTTCGATGGCGATGTCAATAATGCGCCTGTACGCTTCCATATCCGACAGGATTTCCTCAACCCTGTCATACTGCTCGTCCAGGGGAGTCCCTGCATAGTATTCGAGCCTGTCCTGGTAAATGCGCTTCAGGGTGTTGAAAAGTTCCCTGGCCTTTTCGGTTTCCCCAACCTTGTAGTACCCGTCTACGAATGGTTCCACAAAGGTGTAGAATCCGTAATCCTTCACCTTCATGTTGGTCATGGCGAGTTCGATGATATCCCTGGCTTTTTCGATCTTGTTTTCTGAAATCAGGGTTTCAACCAGCCTTGCCAGATTGCTTCTCAATGACAAGCCCTGGGAGCGGGTTTGTGTATCGTGGTAGATGTCTGAACTTCCAGAATTCCCCCAATCCCAGTCCATGACGATGTCATACATCAGGTCTGTGTCTATCCGGCCCATTTCAAACGGGCTGCGGTTGGTGGTCCTGATCGGGACCAGCTTGTAAGCCATGCCATCCAGCTGGAGGTACTCC
This sequence comes from uncultured Flavobacteriaceae bacterium, assembly GCA_965365265.1. Lineage (GTDB taxonomy): Bacteria > Bacteroidota > Bacteroidia > Flavobacteriales > Flavobacteriaceae > Robiginitalea. Next base: position 9,417 of record CBDUBB010000027.1, on the reverse strand, counting down.
TTCATCCAGAGGTATTCCGCCCGGTCAAAACTTCCCCCTGAGAAATAAATCGGCCGCTCCCAGTCATTGTTTGCCAGGATATCCAGCATTAAAATGCGGTTTTTGGCCAGGGCACCGGGAAGATCAATGTCGATATAGTCCACTATCAGGGCAGAGTCCTTTTCTTTAACAATACCGCTTTTCAGTACGTTTTCCTTATTCACGGGAACGCGGATCTTATCCGTCGGGTAATAGACCAGCTCCAGGGTGCTTTCGGGATACTCGCTCAGATCGGCTCCATTCTTTTCCAGGTAATACCTCAGTTTGGTTTCCGGACGGTCACTGCCGATCCAGTTCATGAAGTCCTTGATGTTCCACCGGTTGTCTGTGATCTTTTGCAGATAGATCACATCCCTGTTCCCATAGCGGTAGAGCTCATGGGTGAGCTGAGAGGGAATGGGTTCGCTTTCATAAGCCTTTCGCTTCATCTGATCCACGTACCAGTCCGTAGCAAAAAGGCTGGTACAGATCACCCGGACATCCGTCCGATACTGTTCGATTTCCTGCACATACCATAAGGGGAAGGTGTCATTATCACCTATGGTGAACAGCATGGAACCGGCATCTTCCGCACAACTGTCCAGGTAGGTTTTAGCGGCAGCCTTCGCCGTGTAGCGGCCCGAACGGTCGTGGTCGTCCCAGTTCTCGGCAGCCATCAACACCGGTACGGCAAGCAGGCAAATGACCGTAATGGCCGGCGCCCATATTTTGGGGCTGATCCACTTTTTGAATTCCTCGTAAAGGGCAAGCACCCCCAATCCGATCCAAATCGAAAAAATATAGAAGGAACCCACGAGGGAATAATCCCGCTCCCTGGGTTGGAATATATAGGGATTTGTATAGAACTGAATGGCGAGACCCGTGAACATAAAGAATACGAACAGGACCCAGAATTGTTTTGGGTCCCGGGTAGTCATAAACACAAGGCCTATGATACCCAGCAGGAGGGGCAGGAAATAATAGGTGTTCCTTCCCTTGTTGTCCAGCTTGTCCTGGGGCAGGTTGTCCTGGCTTCCCAGGCGCAGGGCATCTATAAATCCGATCCCGCTGAGCCACTCACCCTGTCCGTTGTAGCGGCCCTGCATATCGTCCTGTTTGCCTACAAAATTCCACATGAAATACCTCCAGTACATATACCCGAACTGGAAGCGGAGCAAATATTGAACATTCTGCCAGAGTGAAGGCGGATGTACTTCGAGGTACTCCCCGAATCGCCTCAGGAAACCGATGTACTGCTCCTCGTCTATTTCCCCGTTGGCAAGTCCCTGTCGTACTTGTTGTGCAGCCTTCCGCAATTCCTCATTGTTCGACTTCAGGGTGAAATCCAGGGGGCCGAAATACTTCATGTAGTTTTCGGCGTGCTGGTCGCTCCACATCCGCGGCAGGATCCCCACGTGGTCTGTATTCGCGCCGGGCAGGGCTTCCTTGTAATGGTTTACGATCACGTATTTTCCCAATTCCTCATCCCTTTCGTATTTGGGCTTGTCGTCCCGGTTTTCCCCAGGAGGGGCGAAGAGGTCTGAATAATAAGCCCCGTAGACCGGGCTTTCAACTCCGGGGTACTGTTCCCGGTTGTAATAGGCGAGAAGGGCACGCGCATCTTCCGGGTTGTTTTCATTGATTACCACATTGGCGTTGGCCCTGATCGGAAGCATCAGCCAGGAGGAAAATCCGACGAACAGGAACAGGCCGCATAGGATGAGCGTATTTGCCGTGAGGTAATTGTTCTTGCGTGTGTAGTGAAGCCCAATGTAGAAAGCCGCTGCAAAGAGGATCCCCATGATGATGGTCCCTGAATTAAAGGGCAGACCAATTTCGTTGATGAAGAATACCTCACTCCAGCCGAATAATTTCAGCACGTAGGTAAGTGAGAATTTATAGACCATAATAAGGATCACCACCACGATAATATTGGCCAGCAGGAAGTTCTTCACCGTGGTCTGCTTATACTTTTTGAAGTAATAAAGCAGTCCTATGGAAGGTATAGCCAGAAAGCCCATGAACTGTATACCGAAGGTGAGCCCCACGACAAAGGCTATCAAAACCAGCCAGCGGTTGCCTCTGGGGCTGTCTAGGTTGTCGGTCCATTTCAGCCCCAGCCAAAGAAGCAGGGACATGACCAGGCTCGCCATGGCGTATACCTCTGTTTCTACCGCATTGAACCAGAAACTGTCAGAAAAGGTCAGGGTAAGACAGCCTACAAGCCCGGCCCCCAGGATGGCAATTGCCCTAGGGTTTGACAGAGTGGTGTCCCCATCCACCAGTTTACGCCCCAGGTTAGTTATGGTCCAGAACATGAACAGGATGGCGAAGGCGGCGGAAACCCCGGACATCAGATTGACCATAAGGGCCACCTGGTCTGCCCCGGTGGCAAACATGGCGAAAAAAGCGCCCATCATTTGGAAAAAAGGTGCTCCGGGCGGGTGGGCAACCTGTAACTTGGCCGAGGTGGAGATATATTCCCCGGCATCCCAGAAACTACCGGTGGGCTCTACTGTGAACGCATAAACGAGCAGGGCGATAAAGAAAACAAACCACCCCAGTAGGGTGTCCCATTTCTCGAAATTTTTTGCAACCATCTATCAGTGCATTTTCGGGTACCGGGGCGAATTTAGTAATTAATGGTTAGATGAGGCTTCCTTTTTCTTAAAGGTTTAACAGCGGATTTGCCGCCCGCGTGGCCGAAATCTGAAGAAATTTGTTTGGCCTAATAAAAGTTTGTTTTAAATTTGCACGCTCCTATGGCACTGGCCCATGGTGTAATCGGCAACACTACTGATTTTGGTTCAGTCATTCTAGGTTCGAGTCCTAGTGGGCCAACGAAAAACCCCGTCCATCCCGGACGGGGTTTTTTAATCTGTAAGGGGCAGGGCTCATAAGGCTTTCCGGCCCAATCCTCCTCTCTGAATCCTTTCCGATGAGACCCTAAGGTATTAAGCCCCGGAATCAAGCGAATAATAGGTGATATTCATTCCTTCTGACGCTTTTTTTAGCTCTTCTGAGGGAGAGCCGCATACTACCAGGCTCAGCTGGGAAATGGCAGCCAATTGACCCAGCATGGGCCCCACATTGCCCATGTGCGCCAGTACCGCTTCCGAATCCCTGTAGATCTCGCGGACGATACATTCGGACAGGTCCTCATTGTAGAACCAGTCGTATTGCAGGCAGCCTTTTCCTTTTTCCTTTTCCCTGACCGCTTCAATCATTTTTGCTGTTATCTTTTTGAAGTCATCAATTTGCCCGGGGTTTATTTTGAAATGGGCTGTGGCGTCCAGTGTTTTCATTTGTTTTTGGTTTGTTGTTAACGGTAAGTAAGATACTTAATTTTCTTCTCAGAAGGTAGTGCCCCATTTTACATTAGGGCGGGGGGATCATCTTACATCAGGGGTGTTGTCCCTGGCATTTGCAGAACAGGTCTTTTGTGTGAATGGAGAAATTACTGGTCAGAACTGATGGACTGGTGCAGGAAGGAGGTGTAAGTTGATCAAGGGGGGGAGGGGGTACCCCCAGAACCTAAAATATTAAAAGCCTTCTGTCTCCAAAGGCCTCCGCCTAGCGGGCCGTAATGATAAACTGGTACTCCAGCAGGGTGTCATTGGTCTCAATGTTTTTGAACCCTGCGGCCCTGAGCTCCTCTATGATGGTTTCCCTGTCTATCTTCATACTTTTCGGGGGTCCCACCGGGAGGTCCTTTTTAAAATAATCGATAACGATCAGGGAACCCCCTGGTTTTAACCCGGAACGAACTTTTCCGAAATAGGTGCTTCGGTCCTCAATGTGGTGGTATGTGTTTACTGTGATCACCTTGTCCACTTCTCCGGCCTCCAGTTGTGGATCGTCGTAAGGGATTTTGCGAAGCAAAAGAAGTGAATCAGGGATCCCAAGCCGGTCTTTTTTGGTCCGTATATACTCCTGGAATCGCTCATCCACATCTGCTGCGATCACTTTTGCTCCCGCCCTGACCAGGCGAAAACTGAAATATCCCGTTCCGGAGCCGATATCCATGATCGTTTCCCCGGTCACGTCCCCGATATATTCGAGTACCTTATCTGGCTGTTGGTAGGCATCACGTTGAGGTGACTCGAATCTTCGGGTCAGCGATTCAAAGTCTGCCTGATTCATATGGTGGTTGGCCCGGTTATGGCGGGCGTGTTCTTCCTGACCATATCCCTGACCTCCCAGTAACAGCAGGATGAGGCCAAACAATTGAAAAATGGAGGTTTTACAGGTCATTTCCTTTTATTTTTTGTGTCCCTCCAAAATACGAAATAACGGCCAAAAGCATTAAAGGGAACCGCCTGTTTCAGGATTAGCAGGATTAAAGTATTTTTGGATGCATGAAACGGATCATTGCCCTTCTTTTCTTCCTAATCCTATCAGTATCTGCGGCTTTAGCTCAGAAGGACACCCTGATAGTAGGTGTTTATGAGTCCCCGCCTTTTGTGGTCTACAATGAGGACGGTACCCTGGAAGGCGTCAGTATATGGCTTTGGGAAAAGATGGAGGAGGACCTGGCACAACCCTTCAAAATCAGGCGCTACCCAGCAGAGCATTCTCTCAGAAGTATCCTGGATGATCTGGAAGCCGGGGTCATAGATATTTCGATCAACCCCCTGACCATTACTGCCGACCGGGATAGCAGGATGGATTTTACCTATCCCTTCTTTATAGGGAACCTCACGGTTGCCACAAATACCTCCTCGCGGATTCGCTATTTTAGGAACTTTCTCAGAGATTTCTTCAGCCCGAAAATATTTTTGTTGATCCTCATTTTGGGGGGGATGGTTGTTTTTTTCGGAGGGTTGGTCTGGCTTATAGAACGGAAGAACCACCATTTCGAACGAAATCTTCAGGGGCTCCTGTCGAGCTTCTGGTGGTCTGCCGTTACCATGACAACAGTGGGTTATGGGGATAAAGTCCCGATTTCCAACCTGGGCCGGTTTGTGGCATTCCTCTGGATGCTTTGTTCAATAATTATTATCTCAATTTTTACGGCAAGCATCACTTCCGGCCTGACGGTCCGGCAGATGGCGGCGACGGATTTATCCGTGAGCTCTTTTAGCAGGGAGCCTGTGGGTACGGTAGAGGCCTCCGCTTCTGAGGAATATCTCGATGACAATCTCTACCGGAACCTGACGTCCTACCCGGATTTAATGGATGGGTTAAAAGCTCTCGAGACCGGAGAGGTACGCTTTTTTATCTACGACGAGCCCTGGCTGATCTACCAACTCCAAAACAACCCCGATTTCTCAGAAATGGAAATCCTGCCCGTCCGTTTCCACAGGCAGCTGTATGCCATGCCCCTCAACCGGGAATTGCCTCTTGAACTGCAACGCCGGATTTCTACCTTGCTTCTGAGACTGCAGGAGAGCAGGGCCTGGGAAACGTTGTTACAGGAATTCCAGTTGGAACGGTATTGATTCAAAAGTTGTCACCTGTCTCTAAAGGCTGGTTCCAGTCTGGGTTCATAGGCAAACCTCGCGATGGTTTTTCTGGCGGCCCTGTTCCCTAAGGGCCTGCACACCAGCATAATTTTATACTAATCCCTGTTACAGAAAGGAAAAATTCGTATATTTGCACCACTGAAAGAATAGAAGGTATTCATGAGGGGACAAAAAGTCCCCTCTTTTATTACCACTATTTCAAAGTTTTTGACCCTATGTCAGGCAATCGGCTTCAGAATCGGGTAGAGGCACTCCTGAAGGAGGCGCTTGAAAAGCGTCCGGATTTGTTCCCTATCTCACTGAAAGTTGGTGCCGACCAGTCCATCAAAATCGTATTGGATGGAGATGCCGGAGTTAATCTCCAGGATTGTATGGATGTCAGCAGGGCCGTGGAGCATCAGCTCGACAGGGAAGAATTCAATTTCTCCCTGGAAGTGAGTTCCGCGGGGGCCACGGCTCCCCTGGAAATGCCACGGCAATACAGAAAAAACCTGGGACGTACCCTCAAAGTCAGGACCGCTGAATTGGAAATGAAGGGGATACTGGAACAGGTAGATGATTCCGAAATCACCCTGACCTGGAAGGCCAGGGAACCCAAGCCGGTAGGCAAGGGGAAGCATACGGTCCGGAAAGAGGCAAAAATTCCTTTTTCCGAGATAGCGCAGGCGAATGTTGTTTTAAAATTTTAACCGCAAAGTAAGACATGGAAAATCTTGCATTGATCGAATCTTTCTCCGAGTTCAAGGACGATAAGTTCATTGACCGGGTAACGCTTATGGCCATTCTGGAAGAAGTATTCCGGGGGGCGCTCAAGCGGAAGTTTGGCTCAGATGACAACTTTGACATTATCATCAACCCTGACAAGGGGGATTTGGAAATCTGGAGGAACCGAACCGTGGTTCCCGACGGGGAGGTAGAGGAACCCAATGAGGAAATCTCCCTTTCCGAGGCTCGAAAAATCGAACCCGATTTTGAAATCGGGGAGGATGTGTCTGAGGAGGTCAAATTAAAGGACCTTGGCCGTCGGTCCATTCTGGCATTGCGCCAGAATCTGATCGCCAGGATCCACGAACACGACAACACGACCATTTATAAACAATTCAAGGACCTCGAAGGAGAAATTTACACCGCTGAGGTCCATCATATTCGCCACCGGGCAATCATTCTGCTGGACGATGAGGGTAATGAACTAATCATGCCCAAGGAAAAACAGATTCCTTCGGATTTCTTCCGCAAGGGAGACAACGTCCGCGGGATCATTGAAAGCGTGGAGCTCAAGGGGAACAAACCCCTAATCATCATGTCCCGCACCTCACCTGTATTCCTGGAGCAACTGTTCCATCAGGAGATACCGGAAGTGTTTGACGGCCTTATTACCGTTAAGAAGGTGGTCAGGATCCCCGGGGAGAAAGCGAAGGTAGCCGTGGATTCCTATGACGACCGGATCGATCCGGTAGGGGCCTGTGTGGGGATGAAAGGATCGCGAATCCATGGGATCGTCCGCGAACTCGGAAATGAGAATATCGATGTGATCAACTGGACCAACAATCCCCAGTTGATGGTTACCAGGGCCCTTAGTCCTGCCAGGGTCTCCCTGGTGAAACTCAACGATGAGGAGATGACTGCCCAGGTGTACCTTAAACCGGAAGAGGTCTCCAAGGCCATCGGAAGGGGAGGGCATAACATCCGCCTGGCTGGTAAGCTCACCGGATATGAAATCGATGTATTCCGGGAAGGCGTGGAAGAAGATGTGGAGCTGACAGAGTTCTCCGATGAGATCGAGGAGTGGGTTATCGGCGAGTTCCGGAAAATCGGGCTTGATACCGCCCGCAGCGTCCTTGAACAGGACGTGGAGGATCTGGTGAAACGCACCGACCTTGAGGAGGAAACCATTTTGGATGTCATCCGTATCCTCAAGGAAGAATTTGAAGATTAAGCTATATATTAGCACCTAAATAGAGTAACAGAGAGCGCATTTTTTATGGCAGAAAACGCAACCATAAGGCTTAATAAAGTCCTGAGAGAACTCAATATTTCCCTGGACCGGGCGGTGGATTACCTTACCTCCCAGGGTCATGAGGTGGATGCCCGCCCCACGACCAAGATTTCCAGTGAAATATACCAGGTCTTGCTGGAGGAGTTCCAGACGGATAAGAGCAAAAAGGTTGCCTCCAAGGAAGTAGGGGAGGAGAAGCGGAAGGAAAAAGAAGCCATCCGGTTGCAACAGGAACAGGAACTGGAGGAAAAGCGGTTAGCACGCGAGAAGCGGGCAGAGCCGGAAGTGGTGAAGGCCAAGGTTGAACTGGCGGGCCCCAAGACGGTTGGCAAGATTGACCTGGATGCTCCCAAGAAAAAAGAAGAGCCAAAGCAGGCGGAACCAGCCCCGGAGAAAAAGGAGGAAACTCCTGCTGCACCGAAGCCAAAGGAAGAAGCACCTGTAAAGGAAGAGGCGAAGGAACCGGAAAAGGCCGAGGAACCGAAAGAATCCAGGGAATCGAAGGAACCGGAAAAAGTCGAGACTGAATACCAGAAGCTTTCCGGACCCAAGATCAAGGACAAGATTGACCTGTCCAAGTTTGAAAAGCCCAAAAAGAAGAAGGAAGACAAGAAGGAGGACAAGGCAGACCGCAAACGCCGCCGCCGCCGGATCGTCAGCAAGGCTGACGCCGCTAAAGGACGCGCAGGTGGAAGGAAGGGCCAGCGCGGCGCTGCCATGAAAGTGGAGCCAACAGAGGAGGAAGTACAAAAGCAGGTTCGGGAAACCCTCGAGAAATTGCAGGGAAAATCCAAGAAAGGCAAAGGGGCGAAGTATCGCCGCGACAAGCGGGATCAACACCGCCAACAGACCGAAATGGACCTGCAGCAGCAGGAACGGGAGAGCAAGATCCTGAAGGTTACCGAATTTGTAACGGCTCAGGAAGTAGCTACCATGATGAATGTCTCCACAACCGACATCATCTCGGCCTGCATGGCCCTGGGAATCATGGTGACCATGAATCAGCGCCTCGATGCGGAGACGCTGACCATAGTGGCCGATGAGTTCGGGTTTGAAGTGGAATTTGTAACCGCAGATATTGAGGAGGCCATAGAGGAAGAGGAGGATGCTCCTGAAGACCTGAAACCGAGGGCTCCCATTGTGACGGTAATGGGACACGTGGACCACGGGAAAACCTCCCTCCTGGACTACATCAGGAAAGAAAATGTAATCGCAGGTGAAAGTGGTGGGATCACCCAGCACATAGGCGCCTATGGGGTGAGTCTGGACAACGGTGAGAAAATCACCTTCCTTGACACCCCTGGTCACGAGGCCTTTACCGCCATGCGGGCAAGGGGAGCTCAGGTGACCGATATCGCAATTATCGTGATTGCGGCGGATGATGACATCATGCCTCAGACTAAAGAGGCTATCAGCCACGCCCAGGCGGCAGGGGTACCCCTTGTTTTTGCCATCAACAAGGTAGACAAACCCACGGCCAACCCGGACAAGATCAAAGAGGGTCTGGCCAATATGAACCTCCTGGTCGAAGACTGGGGAGGAAAAATACAGTCCCAGGATATTTCAGCCAAGACAGGCCAGGGTGTTAAGGAACTCCTGGAAAAAGTCCTGCTCGAGGCAGAAATGCTAGAATTAAAAGCCAATCCGGACCGGCATGCCTCAGGTACGGTGGTCGAGGCATACCTCGATAAGGGTCGGGGCTATGTTTCCACGGTCCTGGTACAGGCCGGAACCCTGAAAATTGGGGATTTTGTCCTGGCTGGAACCTGCAGCGGGAAGGTGAAAGCCATGCAGGATGAACGAGGAAAGAATATTAAGATAGCCGGGCCAGCCACACCTATATCCATCCTTGGACTGGACGGTGCGCCTCAGGCCGGGGATAAATTCAATGTTCTCGAGGATGAGCGGGAGGCCAAGCAGATTGCTGCCAAGCGTAGC
>CBDUBB010000026.1:0-13614 GCA_965365265.1 uncultured Flavobacteriaceae bacterium | reverse complement strand
AGAGGCCCCTCTAAAGCGATTTCAAATCTTTGATGACCGTAAAGGCCCGGTCGTCTGGTTCTTCATCGACGAGGATGGTAAATTCATTGGTGGTTGAAATACCCTCGTACAGGACGATCCCCTCCCAGGCCAGCCGCTGGAAAATAAAATAATAGATCCCGGGCACCGAAACGTTTTCCGCAGGAAGTTTAACGGTAATTGAGGAAAGGTTTTCCGCTTTTTGGGTGAGCCGTTCCTTTTTGAAATAGTTTTCCACCACAGTATTAAGGCTATTGCTTACCACGATGTTCAGTTCGTTGACACCCCTGGAAGAGGTATAGAAAACATCCTGACGCAGGTGGACCTGCTCCAGAAGCCGCATCTGATTCTGTAAAATGGTATCTGAAACCAGAAAGGTGTAATCGGTCAATGAGGATCGGACCGTTATTTCTCCAATCTCTTTCAGGACCTTTACGATCCGGTGCGTCGCCCGGAATTCCAGATTGTCGGAGAGGCGTTTGAGGGCCATCACCACGGCCCCGCTCCGTATTTCCTTACCCAGCTGTTGTTCGATTTCCGGCTGCACCTGTCGCGCCAGGGAAGTGAGGTTTATGATCCCCTGTGCAAGGGCCGACTGAAGGAATGGCTTTCGCCTTATGTAGTGTTCAACGGCAGCGGAGATGGTTTTCATGGAAATGTTTTAGCGAAAATAACAATTTGTTATAATTCCAACAGATTATTAGAAATAATAGAATGCATCCTCCCAGTGTGTCAGGGTATAGTTCCCAGGGGTTCCTGTCAGTTGTATGATATCGAACCGGACTTCCACATCCAGCCCCCGTTCCCTAATGAAATAATCCGCGGCCATGACCAGCCTGGCTATCTTGGTTTTGGAAACCGTATCTGAAAGTGCCTCGTAAAAATGGGCTGACCGCGTTTTAACCTCAACGACCACCAGAGAATTCCCCTGCCTGGCAAGAATATCGATTTCGGCCCTTTGATACCGGTAATTCCTGCACAGGATTTCATAACCCTCCTGCTCTAAATAGGCCACCGCCCGGGCCTCGCCGTCCATTCCGCGTTCGTAATGATTCGGATGTGTCCCGGGCTTCATAGGTTTTCCATTTTCGGGTTATTCATCGAAAAAAAGGTGTTTCACCGCAATTTCTGAGCAAGGCCCATATCTTTCCGGTGACCGTTCAACGAAAATGCAGTTGATTTAATACTAAGGTATTCCGTGTCGCGTTTAGAATTTGCCCCTAAACACATGATACCTCTTAAAGCCTACTAAAACAATGGAGTACTTTGTGAACTGCAATACGGCTCCCCTGACACCGTATTCCGCCCCCCTTGACCGCAGCAAGGTGCAGCACCTGTTCCGAAGGGCGGGCTTCAGTGCTTCGGTTCAGGCAGTGGATCAGGCCGTCGGACAAACCGCGGATGCCCTGGTGGACAGCTTAATCGATGAGGCACGGGATCTCCCCCCCCAGCCGGCCGACTGGAACCGGGACAATTACCCTAAGGATGATGACCTGGCGCGGCAGATCGTCCGGTCCCAACAGGAAACCTGGAGCCTTGACTACACCCGGGGCCTTTTGAACAACAACCTGCGGGATCGGCTGAGTTTTTTCTGGAGCAACCATTTTGTAACCGAACTGGATTTTTACGACAGCCCTGCCTTTCTCTCCGAATACACCAACTGCCTACAGCGCAATGCCCTTGGAAATTTCAAGACATTTGTCAGCGAGATCGGCCTTACCAACGCCATGCTGTTCTACCTGGATGGGGCCTACAACAATGGGCAGAATCCGAATGAAAATTACGCCCGGGAACTATATGAGCTATTCACCCTCGGTGAAAGTAATGGCTACACGGAAGAAGATATCGTTGAAACGGCCAGAGCCCTTTCGGGGTATACAGAACGGGGTGAAGTCCGTTGGACTCCCGTAACATTTGACCTCAGCACCTTTGATCCTGGCCCGAAGACGATCCTGGGGCAAACCGGGAACTGGGCCTATGACGATGTTATCGACATCCTTTTTGAGCAGCGCGCTGCAGAGATCTCGCGATTTATCTGCCAGAGGCTATATGAGTTTTTTGTCCATCCGGATTCGGATGACGATGCGGGCTACGCCCAGACCATCATTTCAGGAATGGCCAATACCTTTCAGGCGAACAATTTTGAAATTGCCCCGGTGCTATCTCAGTTGTTCAAAAGCCAGCATTTCTTTGACGATAATGCCATCGGGGTAATCATTAAAAGTCCCTTTGACCTCTATTTGAATTTTATAAACGAAACGGGGTTCGGGCATACGGATACCACTTTGTCCTTCGCCATGGAATCTTCGCGTCTGCTAGGACAGCATTTGTTTGATCCGGTAGACGTAGCAGGATGGCAGCGTGACCGTAGCTGGATCAACACCAATTTCATTATCGGACGCTGGCTGACCTCAGAAGTTTTGATTCAGGGATTTTTCCAGGAAAACCCGGAACAATTCCGGAACCTGGCCATGGAAGCCGTTGGCCCCGCTGACAGCAATACCAGTAACCCTGAGACCGTGGTCCGGGCGCTGGTAGACAAGTTCCTGCCGAAGGGGCTGCTTACCCCCCAGGATTTTGAAAACGCCATGTCTGTCTTTAAGATAGAAGATGTGCCGGAGAACTACTACGGGGCCGATTATACCCCCGGAGGGCTGGGACTCTGGATGCTGACCGTCAGCATGGAAGTACCTCAACAGGTGTTCCTGCTGCTGATGCACCTCTCGCGCCAACCCGAGTTTCAGTTAAAATAAACCTACGACTATGTGCAACACCCATATACCGCTTCCAAAAGACAACCAGAGCGCCCACGACCAGGAACACAAATTCTGGAGCAGGCGCTCTTTCCTCCAGGCATTGGGCATTGCCGGTTCAGGCTCCCTCATGCTGGGCAGCAATATCCTGTCCGCTTCAGCCCCCTCCCCACTGACTGCTGCCATTGCCAGCGCCGAGGGAGATGGCATCCTGATACTGATCCGCCTGTCGGGGGGTAATGACGGCCTGAGCACCGTGATCCCGATAGAGCAATACGATACCTATGCCAACGCCAGGCCGAACATCTACATTCCGGAAAGCAAGATCATCAAACTGACGGATGAATTCGGCATTCCTTCCTACATGCAGGCCCTGGAAGGCCTGTGGGGAGAGGGACAGTTCAAGGCCGTACACGGGGTGGGATACGAAAACCAAAGCCTCTCTCACTTTACAGGGTCGGATATTTATGCCAACACAGACCTCACCACCACAGGTTTCAGCGGGCTGAATACGGGTTGGATGGGTCGCTACTTTGAAAACCTGTACCCGGACTACCTGATCAACCCGCCCGCAGCCCCTGCGGCCATACAGATCGGGAATTTCGGGAACCTTGTATTCCAGGGTGAGGAAACCAACTACGCTTTTGTAACCTCCAACATCGACCAGCTCGAGGAAATCGCCGAATCCGGGGTACAATACAGCCTGGACCCGCAGCTGTTCGGGGATTGTATGTACAGTGACCAGCTCCGGTTCCTCCGGGGGGTGGCCAACACCACCTACGAGTATTCCGGACTCATCCATGAGGCCTATGAACGGGGGCAGAACCAGGTGGAATACCAGGACAATAATTTTGCGCGTCAACTCGCCCTGCTGGCACGCCTGATCAAAGGGAACCTCGGTACAAGGGTTTATATGATTTCCATGGGAGGATTTGATACCCACGGGAACCAACCCCTGGTGCACGAACGGCTGATGAGCAACCTCTCCATAGCCGTACAGAGCTTCTATGACGACCTCGCCTTTACCCAACAGGACGACAAGGTACTCAGCATGACGTTTTCCGAATTCGGAAGGCGGATTTTTGAAAACGGTTCCAACGGGACGGACCACGGAAAGGCAGCCCCTACCCTCTTCTTCGGTTCAGGGCTCAACGGCAGCGCTTTTGTAGGGGAACACCCTTCCCTGGAAGATCCGAATAGCCGGGGCAACCTGGAATATACCATGGATTTCCGGGACCTGTATGCCACGGTACTGGCAGAATGGCTTTGCGTACCCATTCCCCTGGTGGAGCAGCATCTTTTGGGCCACCCTTACAATCCGGTAAACCTCGGTTTCAATTGTAGCGGGGTCGAATTCCCGGACATCGCCTATGATGACGAACCCTTTACGCCCCCTACGGGCCCCGGAGAAAACCCGGATACCGAGCCCCTGAGCCCCGAACTCCTGGACGGGATTGCACACAAGCCTTTTTATCCGACGGATTCCAATCCGCATATTCATGTGGAATTGCCCTTTACGGCCCATGTGGATATTACCCTTTTCAATATCCTCGGACAACGAGTGGCCACCCTGTACAATGAAATGATGTTTGAAGGCAGCCTGGACCTAAATGTACGGGACCGGGTACCCGGGCATCTTGCCACGGGAAAATATATTTACCGCATTGAAGTTCAGGATCGAAGGCTTGCCAAGTCTATCATGGTAGCCTGACCCTAAGTGCGAGATGGTTAATGCCCCCGGACGCTGGACGCCCCTGATATTATATCTGTCCAGTGTCCCGGGGGTTTTTCTTTTGTCGGGCAGGTTGTACGCCGGCGCTAAATTTGGTTATTTTTGTGCCTCATAGCTCACAGAATATGCCAGGCCAACCCGCTCCCTATAAAAGAACCACCGTTACTGCTGCCCTCCCCTATACCAATGGCCCCATACATATAGGTCACCTGGCAGGGGTTTATGTCCCGGCAGACATTTACTGCCGGTACCTTCGCCTGAGGGGGGAGGAGGTCCTTTTTGTGTGCGGGAGCGATGAACACGGGGTTGCCATCCCCATGAAAGCCAAGAAAGAAGGGATATCCCCCAGGGAACTGATCGACAAGTATCACAGGATCATTGCCGATTCATTTGCGGAATTCGGGATCTCATTCGACAACTATTCACGCACCTCTGCGGATATCCACCACGAAACGGCCTCGGAGTTTTTCAAAAAACTCTACGAGCAGGGCGATTTCATTGAAGAGGAAGGAGAACAATTGTACGATGCCGAGGCGGGGCAGTTCCTGGCGGATCGCTTTGTCACCGGCACCTGCCCGAAATGCGGGTATGAAGAAGCCTACGGTGACCAGTGCGAGCAGTGCGGTTCCTCCCTGAATGCCACCGACCTGATCCATCCCAAATCCGTGCTTACCGGCGCCACCCCGGTGATGAAGAGGACCCGGCACTGGTTTCTCCCGCTGGACCGCTATGAAGGTTTTCTTTCCGACTGGATCCTGACGGGTCATAAAAATGACTGGAAGCCCAACGTGTACGGGCAGTGCAAATCCTGGATCGATGACGGTTTGAAACCCAGGGCAGTCACCCGCGACCTGGACTGGGGAATCCCGGTACCTGTGCCAGGTGCTGAGGGCAAGGTCCTCTACGTCTGGTTTGATGCCCCCATCGGATATATTTCCTCCACCCGGGAGTGGGCAAAACGGGAAAATCGGGACTGGGAAAAATGGTGGAAATCACCTGATACCCGCCTGTTGCATTTTATCGGAAAGGACAATATCGTATTCCACTGTATTATTTTTCCGAGCATGCTGAAGGCGCACGGCGAATACATCCTGCCAGACAATGTGCCGGCCAATGAATTCCTGAACCTGGAAGGGCAGAAACTGTCCACCTCCCGAAACTGGGCGGTCTGGCTGCACGAATACCTGGAAGAGTTCCCGGATATGCAGGATGTGCTTCGGTATGTGCTGACAGCAAACGCCCCCGAAACCAAGGACAACGATTTTACCTGGAAGGATTTCCAGGCCCGCAACAACAACGAACTGGTCGCCATTTTCGGGAATTTCGTTAACCGGGTGACCGTGCTGACACACAAGTATCTGGGAGGGCAGGTTCCATCCCCCGGTGTACTTTCCGAAAATGATCGCAACACCCTGGATGCGATCAGGAATTATCCGGGCACGATAGGGAACAGCCTGCAGCGCTTTCGATTCCGGGAGGCCTCACAGGATCTTATGAACCTGGCCCGGATGGGGAACAAATACCTGGCCGACGAAGAGCCCTGGAAAGTCATCAAGGAGAATCCGGAGCGTACCAGCACCATTTTGTATGTGGGCCTACAAGTGGCCGCAGCCCTTTCGGTCCTCAGCGAGCCCTTCCTTCCCTTCACAGCTGCCAAACTCAGGAAAATGCTCAGGCTGGATCCTGTTGATACAGCCCCCGGATGGGACTCCCTGGTTGCCAACCAAATTCTCCTGAGGGAAGGACACCAGATCGGGAAGTCGGAATTGTTGTTCCGGAAGATCGAAGATGCCGAAATCCAGGCCCAGCTAACTAAACTGGAAAACACCAAAAAAGAAAACGCAATGTCAGACACTTCCGTTACGCCTCAAAAGGATACCATCGTCTATGAGGACTTTACGAAAATGGACCTTCGGGTAGGCACCATCCTGGAAGCCGAAAAAATGCCCAAAACCAAAAAACTGATCGTAATGAAGGTGGATACGGGTATCGACACCCGTACGATTGTTTCGGGTATAGCCGAACACTTCAGTCCTGAAGAACTGATTGGCAAGAAAGTCACCGTCCTGGTGAACCTGGCTCCGAGACCCCTAAGAGGGGTGGAAAGCCAGGGAATGATCCTGCTGGCTGAAAACCCGGATGGCCGACTGGTCTTCGTCAGCCCTGAAGACCGCACTGCCCACAATGGAGCTCCCATTACCTGAGCCTGTCTCAATTCTGCCTCTGCAGCCGGCCCAGGTTTGATCGCGTAAGGGAAATTGTTCCTGGCTTGATTTTTGATTATTTTTAAAAAAAACTTGCCATGATCAGACCTCTTCTGTTCCTCCTCCTTCTCTTTGTATTCCCCGCGGCACATGCCCAAAAAGAGGATGTGCTGGACAGGATCCTGAATGATTTTTCGCTTTACAGCGACCTTCCCCGGGAGGTTGCCTATGTGCATTTGAACAAGTCGGTCTTTGTCAAAGGGGAAGACCTCGGGTTTAAAGCCTATGTGCTGGACAAGGATCACAAACGGCCCTCTCAGGAAACCCAAAACCTCTATTGCGTCCTGGCGGACTCCGCAAATCGTTTGGTCAAAACCCAGCTCGTTCGTATCCGGAATGGGGTTGGGCAGGGTGTTTTCGAGTTGGACAGCCTTTTCCATACAGGAAAATATACCTTCAGGGCCTATACGAACTGGATGCGGAATTTTTCAGAAGCCAACTATTTCCAGGAGTCGATTGATATCCTGGATCCCGAAACGCATTCCAGACTACCTATTGAGACACTGCCCAGGGATCTGGATGTGCAGTTCCTCCCCGAAGGCGGACATGCGGTAACAGGGTTGCCTTCTGTATACGGAGTGCTTATTAAAGATGCAGGCGGGTATGGGGTGTCCGGGCTACAGGGCCGGATCACAGATGCCTCCGGTCGGGAGGTTACCACTTTCCGAGTAAACCAGTTCGGCATCGGACGCGTGGAACTCATCCCGGAAAATGGATCCGTCTACAATGCGCAGTTTCGGTACCTGAACCGCCAATACAGTATTCCGCTGCCCAAGGCAGAACCTGAAGGGGTCAGCCTGCGCCTGTCAGACCTCAGGGACAAGGTCGGAATAGCACTGAACGCCCGTTTTGAAGATCCCGAGAGGACTGATGCCTCTTTTTACCTGACCGTGCACAACGGGGACAGCCTGAAAGGAATCCCCGTATCCCTCCGCGATGGGGCGGAAAGCTTAAAAGTCTTTCCGAAGAAAGACCTCTACAAGGGCATCAATGTTTTTACCCTGTTTGACCCGAATGGCACCCCCCTGCTGGAGCGCCTTTTTTTCAATGACCACGGCATGGTCTTTCGGGATACGATGGTGGGGTATTCCAGCGGAGAAAAGGATTCCCTTAAAATACAACTGGGACTTCAGGGTCTGGATCCTAACTATTTTAACAGCCTGAGCGTTTCGATACTCCCCGGGGGCAGCAAAGCCTACCGGGGGCACCACAACCTTCCTTCATATTCTCTACTGCAGCCCTATGTGAGGGGACCCATCCAAAATGCCTGGTATTATTTCCAGGAGATCAGCGCCAAAAAACGGCATGAGCTGGATAACCTTTTGCTCACCCAGGGCTGGAGCAGCTACGACTGGAATACCGTATCCAACCACCCACCGCGCTACCGCTTTGATTTCGAAAAAGGCATTGCCTATACGGTCGGGTTTAACTCCCGAAAAAGCGATGCTTTCTATATTTTCCCCACCTATCACACCCCTTCCCAACTACTGGAGCTCAACCCGGGCCAAAAGAAATTCACGGTGGAAAATTTTTACCCTCTGGAAGGCGAAAAACTTGCCATTACAGAAATCCGCGGGACTGGAAGGTCAAAGCCTGCGGGAGCTTTTGTGCAGTTCAAGCCCTCTGCGATACCTCCATTGAAATCCGAAAGGGCACAAATCCTACCTAACCGGCTGGGAAGCCTCTTCAGGGAAGTTAAAGCCCCACCGATCTCTTTTGAAAACCTTAAGAAGCTTCAGGTACTCGACGAGGTGGTCATTACCCAAGAAAGGAGAATGCAGCGACTGGAAAGGTTGCGGGACCGGTCCAACGGCAGCATCGATATCTTTACTCCCAACGACCTCAGGAGGGGGATGTGGTTGGGCTCCTACTTAAGCGGGCGCGGCTATATTTTTGATGAAAACCCAAATGGAACCGTAAACCTTGCAGCCCGGAACCCGAATTCGCCCAACAACAGTCGTCCCATGGTTTACCTGGACGGAGTAATGTTGACGGATTTTAGTGTTCTTTGGCGCTACCGTATGGACATCGTGGACTACGTCGAAATCAACCGTGCTGGTATTGGGTCCGGGATCATGGGCGGAGGAGGCGTCATCCGCATCGTTACAGATCCTACGCTGCGCAGGAATCAGCTGGCCTCAAGATCGTTCCAGTCCTATGAGGTGCCCCTGGCATTTGGCAACAAAAAACAATTCTACACTCCGGTCTATTCCTCCTATAACAGCGAGTTCTTCGAGGCATATGGGACGCTGGGCTGGTTGCCCGACCTGAGGGCGGATGACAAGGGGGAGATTTCCTTCTTTGCAAAAAGCCACGGACTGGACGAACTGGTGCTTCATGTAGAGGGAGTCGTCAATGGGAATGAATTCGTTTCCTGCAGGGTTCCGCTGGATACCCGTGTAGAATAATCCTTTCGCGAATTACCAGTGCTGAAAATCGCCTACGACCCCATCTACCAACACCCGTTGCCCGAAGGGCACCGGTTTCCGATGCAGAAGTACGAGTTACTGCCTCAACAGCTCCTCCATGAGGGTACCTGCGGGCCCGAGAATTTCTTCGAACCGGGTTTTCCGGCTGAGGAAGATATCCTCCGTGCGCATCAGAAGGATTATTACGAAAAATTACGAGAGGGTAGCCTTTCCCGAAGGGAGATGCGCAAAGTGGGCTTCCCCTGGAGCCCCGAACTGGTATTGCGGGAGCGTCGAATCGCCCAGGGAACCATTAAAGGATGCCTTTTTGCGCTGGAACACGGGGTGGCCATGAACATTGCCGGAGGGACACATCACGCCTATTCAGACCGGGGGGAGGCCTTTTGCATGCTGAACGATCAGGCGATCGGGGCACATTATTTACTGGCCGCAGGATTGGCAAGCCGTGTCCTCATCCTTGACCTGGATGTGCATCAGGGCAATGGAACGGCGGAAATTTTTTCAGGGGTCCCGGAGGTTTACACCTTTTCCATGCACGGAAAAGCCAATTATCCCTTTCGGAAAGAACAATCTGACCTCGATGTACCCCTGGATCCCGGCACTGGGGACGAAAAATACCTGACCGTACTTGAAAAACACCTTTCCGAATTAAAGAAATCGGTAAATCCTGATTTTGTCTTTTATCTCAGTGGGGTGGACATACTTGCCACTGACAAACTGGGTACCCTGGCAGTTTCTCCTGAGGGATGCCGAAAGAGGGACGAAATGGTATTCCAGTGGTGTCATGCGCATAACCTGCCTGTGCAATGCAGCATGGGCGGGGGGTACTCCCCCCAGTTGCGGACGATAGTGGAGGCACATGCAGCGACGTTCCGTATGGCACACTTTGTGTTTTTCTGATCTGCTGAGCAGTTTCTCGTCATTTTTATTTTTGCTTCAAGCCTTACCGCAAAGGCGTTTACAACAGCCAATGCCCTCACCAAACAATTCGGAGGCCCCTTGAGTAAAGGCGGGCATCTCGCGGCTCTTGGACCGCAGGCACTGGCTTTCAAAAGTGGTTTTCGGTGAGGGGTTAAGCATCTGCACAGTTGAGACCTTCGACCGGTGCCTGGACAGCTGGAATAACGAAAATCACGATTCGAAAGACAAGAATGTCAGCTGGAACCCACCATTTGGGCCGGGCATCCCGGGAGTGTGGGTCGGATTCTAGTTTTTGACCCGGGAGCCTCCGGAGATCGCTGTCTTTTTGTACTTTTGAGCAAAATTCAGAACCATGCTTAATGAAAAAGTTGAAAAGGCCCTGAACAAGCAAATCAGGGTGGAAGCAGAATCCTCTCAAGTATACCTTTCCATGGCCTCCTGGGCCGAGTTAAAAGGGCTGGAGGGAATCGCTCAGTTCATGTATAAACACTCAGATGAAGAGCGGATGCATATGCTTAAGCTCGTCAAATTCGTCAACGAACGGGGAGGTCATGCGATCGTATCGGAACTGAATGCCCCCAAGACGGATTTCGGGAGTTTCCAGCAGATGTTCAAAGAGTTGCTGGAACACGAGATCTTTGTATCCCAGAGCATCAATGACCTGGTCCATATTACCCTGGAGGAAAAGGATTATGCCACCCATAATTTCCTGCAGTGGTACGTGGCTGAACAGATCGAGGAAGAAGCCCTGGCCAGAACCATTCTGGATAAAATCAACCTGATCGGGAACGACAAGGGAGGACTCTACCTCTTTGACCGGGATGTGCAGCAAATCGCCGTGCAAAGTGCTGCCGGAGAACCGGGCGCCTAGGGTGTTAAAATTTTATTTAGATTGATTTTAAATTACTAGATTTGTAGGAGCAGTCGTGCTCCGATGGGAAAAAAGAAGGACAAACAACTCAAAAAACGAGAGAAAAGACTCCGCAAGCTCTCACATGCACTGTGTCCCCCTAAAGGATGCAAACCAAAGTGTTGCAAGAAGTATAAAAAATGTGAGACCAAGAGGTGCAAAAAGTGTCCCTGCCTTGATCTTTTGAAGGAATTGGAGGAAAGAAGGCAACTGTCTAAAGTCGCCTGATCTCTTTTTTTAACGGTGTTTCACATCAGCATAGGAAACCTCCCAACCGGCTGCATTCTCCGATTGTTTCAGGGTAAGAAAAGAACCCTGGTCTCCTGAATCGTATTGCAGGTAGAAAGATGCCTGACGATAATAGTAGTCGCCGTGGCCGCATTGGGCACCGCAGGCTTCTCTGTGCTTCAAATACGATTTTTTCTTGCCTTGCAGGTAACTCATGTAGAGAGCGGGATTGCGCTCCAGCATTTGCTGTTCGAAGATCCTCTGGTCATTCCAATAGTCGGTTTCATCCAACGACTTTGCAAATACCAGGCTGTGTTCGTATTCTGCGTCCCGGACGGCAAGAGCTGCATGGGCCAAAACCTCAGTAGCACTTACCTCGATCTCCTGTGCGGAGATCGGGATGAGGCAAGCCCCTGTCAGGATCAAAAACCATATGACAACTCCTTTTTTCAAGTGGCCCGGGATTTAAAAATTAGACGATAGACACCTAAAGAAGTTACATAATCACCGGCCAAATCCTATAAAAAAAGGGCTCAAAAGCCCTTTTCCTCGATCAAAACCTTTCAGGGGGGCTATTTGCCCAGCATGAGTAGTTCGGTACAGCGTACCTCGGTGATGTACTTGCGCTGGCCATCTTCGGCATCGTAGGTCCGGTGAACAAGTTTCCCTTCCACGGCAACTTCCTTCCCCTTGGTTAGATAGTTCTCAACAATTTCTGCCGTCTTACCCCAGGCGACTACCTGATGCCACTGGGTGTCCGTTACCTTTTCCCCTTTGCCGTTGCGGTAGGTTTCATTGGTAGCGATGGAGAACCGGGCCATTTTGTTTCCGCTTTCCATTACGAGGACGTCCGGGTCCTGGCCCAGGTTTCCAATCAGCAGGACTTTGTTTCTGAGTGCATTCATAACTGGTTTATTTAATGTTTCAGGCAAAGATCCTGCCCAACCCTGCCAAACCATAGCAGGTGCAAAAAGGCGCAAGGTACGCAAGGGATACATGTTTCAGGAGAGGTCCGGAGTATCTTACGATTATGTATCTTTAGAAAGCTAAACCAACCTTTATGATGAATCCCAGAAAAATCTACCTGTCCTTTATTGTCTTCCTTATAGTTTCTCTGTCTGGCATACAGGCTCAGAATGCCGAAGCCACCGTACAACAAATAGAAAAGGAAGCGATTGAAAACTCCCAGCTCAAGAAGCTCGCCCATGAACTAATGGACGTAATAGGCCCGCGCCTGGTAGGCACGCCTCAAATGAAGAAAGCCCATGACTGGGCTGTCAGCACCTTTGAAAAATGGGGCATTGAGGCCTCCAACCAACAATGGGGTACCTGGCGGGGATGGGAACGCGGGATCTGCCACATCGATCTGTTGGCCCCCCGGGTCGTGTCCCTGCATGGCAGGCAGCTGGCCTGGAGCCCTTCCACCCCTGAGGGTGGTATTACGGCAGACATGGTGATCTTACCCCAGGTGTCGGATTCCCTGGCATTTGACAGATGGCTGCCGGAGGTCAGGGGAAAATGGGTTTGTGTCTCCATGCCCCAGCCTACCGGACGTCCCGACTACAATTGGGAAGAATTTGCCACGGAAGCTTCCTTTGAGAAGATGAAAGCAGAGCGGGAGGCGCTCACAGAGGCATGGCGGGAGAACCTGAGAAAAACCGGGTATGACTCCAGGTCCCTGAACCTGGCCCTGGAGGCTGCCGGAGCCTCGGGGATCATCCAGTCACGGTGGTCAAACGCTTTCGGGGCCAATAAGATCTTCAGCGCCAATACGAGCAAAATCCCGGTGATCGACCTTTCCCTGGAAGACTACGGGATGGTATACCGCATGGTCGAAAACGGGGATCAGCCAAAGCTAAGGGCAGTTGCCGAATCAAAGGAATTGGGCCGGGCACCTACCTTTAACACCATCGCCACCCTGCCCGGAACAGAGCTCCCTGACGAATATATAGTACTGTCCGCCCACTTTGACTCCTGGGACGGCGGTACCGGGGCTACCGATAACGGTACGGGAACCATTACCATGATGGAGGCTGCCCGAATCCTGAAGAAGGTCTATCCAAATCCGCGACGCACCATCATCATCGGCTTGTGGGGTAGCGAAGAGCAGGGCCTAAACGGATCCAGGGCCTTTGTGGAAGATCATCCGGAAGTTGTGGAGGGCCTGCAGGCCCTGTTCAATCAGGACAACGGGACCGGACGGGTGGTTCGGATCAACGGGCAGGGGTTCCTTCATTCCTATGCCTACCTGGGGCGTTGGCTGGAGGCTGTTCCCGACACTATTACGGAGCATATCGAAACTACCTTCCCCGGAAATCCGGGACGGGGAGGCTCAGACTACGCCTCTTTTGTCGCAAAA
>CBDUBB010000025.1:0-13885 GCA_965365265.1 uncultured Flavobacteriaceae bacterium | reverse complement strand
AAAATAACCTAAAAAATTTGGATTAATTTTTCTGCCGTACCAACTATATTTGTCTGACACGGTTGAAACTGCCTTCAATGGAAAAGATTTTCGAGAATACCGCCACAGCCTTTGCCCTTAAAAATGACGCAGAACTGGAACGGGCTTACTTTTTGTTTAAGCTGATTTCAATAGAACCGCTCGTAAAAATAGGTACGGGCATTACCAATTTTGCAATTAAAGCCAAGCTTCCTGTGGAAGGCTTGATCCGGACCACCGTTTTCGATCATTTTTGCGGTGGGGTGAGCGAGCGGGATTGCATGCCCGTTGTGGAAAAAATGTGGGAGAAGGGTATCAGCACCATCCTGGATTATTCCGTGGAAGGCAAGGATACGGAGGATCCCCTGGACGATGCCCTGGCAAAGACCCTTGAAATAATGGATTTCGCAAAACAAAAGGACGCGATTCCCTTTGCTGTTTTTAAGCCTACCGGCTACGGCAGGCTTGCCCTCTATCAGAAAAAGGGGAGTGGTGAACGGCTCACCGCGGCGGAGCAGGCAGAATGGGACCGGGTGGTTCGCCGCTATGAAAAAACCTGCCAGAAGGCCTATGACCTGAATGTACCCTTGCTTATAGATGCAGAGGAGAGCTGGATGCAGGATGCCGCCGATACCCTGGTGGAGGACATGATGAGGGCCTTTAACAAGAAAGCCCCGATTGTCTGGAATACCCTTCAGATGTACCGGTGGGACCGGATGGAGTATCTGAAAAAACTTCACGACCGGGCCCGTCAGGGCGCTTTTAAAATTGGGATCAAATTCGTTCGAGGGGCGTATCTGGAAAAAGAGAATGAACGGGCTGAAGAAAAGGGATATCCCACGCCCATGTGTTCCTCCAAGCAGGAAACCGATGATAATTACAATGAGGCGATCACCTACTGCCTTGACCATATGGACAATATCTCTATCTATGCGGGAACACATAATGAACAGAGTTCCTACCTGCTGATGCAGCAGATGGAGGAGCGTCAGATCCCCAAAAATGACCCCCGTATCTGGTTCGGTCAGCTCTATGGTATGAGCGATCATATCAGTTTCAACCTGGGGGCGGCCGGGTATAATGTATCCAAGTACCTGCCCTTTGGGCCTGTGCGGGATGTCATGCCATACCTTATCAGGCGGGCGGAAGAGAACACCTCTGTTGCCGGGCAGACCAACCGGGAGCTGGAATTGCTTAGAAAAGAGCGGGAACGCCGAAAACTCTAGAATTCAGGGATTCTTCTCCTTATATTCCGTGAGAAGGGTATGCGTTTCGCAGTTCTCGATGGTAATACTCAAAGTCCTTTCTCCCTTCGAACCATTAATTCGATAGATTTTACAGGGATCCGCCTTGGTGTCGCTCCGGCGGAAATCCACATCCCCATCTTTGAGCACATGCTGAATTAGGAGGCTGTCAGTGGTAACTGTCAGGGCGGTGTCAATCTGCATGGGTTTTGACCGAAGCTCTTTCAAAACCCTGCAATTGGGAAGGTAACAGAATTCTGTCCCGGTTTCATCCGTTTTTTTCTTCAGGAAAACAGCGAGGAATATCAAACCAATGGAGAGTCCGATGAGAAAGTATCCCAGTCGTCTTAAAAAGGGCATGATTTAGAAGATGAGGAAGTTGATGTCACTGAATTTCATATGGAACCACTCTCCGACAGTACGGTTGGTCAGGATTCCGTGATACATATACAGGCCATTTCTTAGGCCTTTGTCAAAACGAAGGGAATTTTCAAGGCCCCCGTCCTCTCCGATTTTCATGAGGTAGGGAGTAAACATATTGCTGATGGAGATGGAAGAGGTCTTGGGGTATCGGGAAGGAATATTGGGTACCGCATAATGGATCACCCCGTATTTTTCATAGGTGGGTCTGTCGTGCGTGGTCACTTCGCTGGTCTCGAAGCACCCCCCCATATCGATGCTGACATCGATGATGACCGCGCCTTTTTTCATGTGTTCTACCATCGTACTGGAAACCAGTACAGGTGCCCGGTCCTTGCCCCTAACGGCTGCAATTGCAACGTCGCAGCGTTTCAGGGATTTCAAGAGATTCTTAGGCTGCAGGGTCGAAGTGTAGAGCGTTCTGTTAAGATTTCGCTGGATATTCCTGAGCTTGGTAAGGGAGTTGTCGAAAATCTTGACATTGGCTCCAAGCCCCAGGGCGGAACGGGCTGCAAATTCTCCTACAGTCCCCGCACCGAGAATTACTACTTCAACGGGTGGAACGCCGCTTATGTTGCCAAACATGAGTCCATTCCCTTCCTGGGCCGCCATGATTTCTGCCGCGATCAGCACAGAGGAGGTCCCTGCAATTTCACTCAGGGCACGAACCGCAGGATATTTCCCTACATCATCCCGGATATACTCAAACGCGATGGCTGTAATCCGTTTTTTGGCCAGGGTCTCGAAATAGGATTTGTTCTGCATTTTGATCTGCAGGGCTGAGATCAGAATGCTTTGCGGATTGATCATTTCAATTTCCGCAAGGGTAGGGGGTTCTACTTTCAGGATAATCGGACAGCCGAATACCTTTTTAGGATCCCGTGTAATGGTGGCACCTGCCTGGGTGTACTCCAGGTCCGCAAAATTGGCTTCCTCTCCGGCTCCGGCTTCCATAAGGACCTTGTGGCCGTGTGCCACCAGGGCATTAACGGCATCCGGGGTTAGGCAGATCCGCCGTTCCTGGTACTGGCTTTCCTTGGGGATACCAATAAACAGTTCCCCTTTTTGTTTCAGGACTTCAAGTTTTTCTTCCTGGGGGAGTAATTGCTGCTTGCTGAATGGCGAAGAGGGCTGGTCCATAAGAGGTTTCTCGTAATCTGAAGTGCGGCTGGTCTTTCAAATGTACAACAAATTCAAAAAAATAATTCCCCGGGCTCTCCAATAAAAAAAGCCTCTGTAATCAGAGGCTCAGAATGCTTCGCATGGCTTGTTGCAGTTGCCGCATCAGTTCATTAAGGGTGCGTTTCGGAGTTTCATTGGAAAGGTCCTTGGCTACTTCCGTAGCGGTTGGGGCCTCCATTTTGATCCCCGCTTTTTGCAATTCTTGCTTTTCCTTGTTCTTGTAGTACTCCAATTCGGCACTCATGGCTTCCAGGTCGATCCCGTGAACATACTTGTCAAAGAGTTTCAGTCGAATGAAGTAAACAAAAGGGATTACGACCATACAAACGGGTAATAGCCATAATACATTTTCAGTATCAATTAAAGTATCCTCCGAATAAATTGCCTCAAAAATTTGAAA
This sequence comes from uncultured Flavobacteriaceae bacterium, assembly GCA_965365265.1. Lineage (GTDB taxonomy): Bacteria > Bacteroidota > Bacteroidia > Flavobacteriales > Flavobacteriaceae > Robiginitalea. The sequence goes on along the minus strand of CBDUBB010000025.1, from coordinate 10,621 downwards.
GGCATACATACAGATAGGGATCAACAGGATGTGATACCACCAGTGCTTACAAGTGAAGAACCATATTGTCAACAAGTATAGAGGTATGATTTTTCCAAGTAACCACCAAACATAGACACTTATGTTTTGAAATCCATTATTTGTTATTTCTATGCCAAGAAAGGATATGGTAGCGTCTGGATCTTCAGGAAAATATTCATGGGATTTGAAGATAAATGGAGAACTTATGATAAACAAAACAGCAATTGATTCTAGAAGAAATCTTTTTCTTGTTTTGCGTTGTTGTTGCGTATCCATGACAATCTAGTTTTGGAGTAGGTACACAACGAAAAAAAGACCTGCTTATTTGGCAGGCCTTTCAATTCTTCGATTAAAAGCTTAATTCTACGTCGAACGGTTAGTTGTTTTTATTTTTTTTAGGACCTTTCGTTATGTGTCTTTTATCAACTGCGTCAGTTCCTTTAGTAATGTGCCTCTTATCGACACCGTCCGTTCCTTTTGTTATATGTCTCTTGTCTACACCAGATTCGTAAATATCAGAATTATCAGTGGTACAAGAAGCGATGATCAGAGTCGTGCAGGCAAATAAGCCGAAAAGTAATTTTCTAGTGTTCATCGTAAGTGAGGATTAAGAATTGGCTTTCATTTTCATTATCAAAAGTAGGAAATAATAGAACCTACTCGTACGATTGAAAGGCTAAAATAGTGTATTTCATCGATAAAAACAAGCCCTTAATCGAAAAACGTGCATTTCATCGATTCTTTTGCAATAAAAATTCGCGCTAAACGATGTCGAATTTTACTACAAGGACAGGTTTTTAAGGAGGAGCTCCCTCCTGCCTGAACCCTGATGCGTGAGGTAAATATCTGTTCTGTTCCCCGGGAGCAGGGAGGGGATTCTATCAGGCCATTCGACAAATACCCAGCAATCGGCTTCCAGATATTCCTCAATCCCAAAATCAAGGGCTTCCTCTTCCGTTTCTAAGCGGTAACAATCCAGGTGGTATGCGAGAAGGTTTCCCATGGCATCCTGGTATTCACTGACCAGCCCGAAGGTCGGGCTGTTTGCTATGTCCTCAGCTCCCAGTTTTCGGACAAGGGCTTTTATAAGGGTCGTCTTTCCGGCTCCCAGGTCGCCATAAAAACAGAGTGATTTGGTATTGGCATTTGAAAGTATTTTATCGACAACATTCTCTATTTGATCTATGTTATAGATTATATCCATCATTTTTATTAAATTAACCATAATAAATTTAATATTTCCAGCTTAAGCAATGAATCTAATTCTTTGAAAATAGAATGTTGTCATCATTAATTAAGAAGAAAGTTTATAAGCCAACTTGGAGAAGACAATTTGTATTTGGTCTGATTATATCTCTGTTTATTATTTTAATACCCTTTTTAAACTTTATACACTTATTATTTGACTCTCAAATCGATAAACTTGAAATACTCGGATTTACTCTGGAACATGGATATCCCAGTAACCAAGTATTTATATGGTTTGTGCTATCTAGTTTTGTTTCATTGTTTTATTTGTTAGCTATTCTATTATTTTCATTTGGATTTTGGAGAAATTTTTTAATGCCAGCTATTTGTTACTTCATAACCTATCCTGTATGGATGTTTGCCGACAGTTATGATAATTACTTTTCATTTACAATTAGCTTTTATGGAATAATTTTTATTACTGTAGTAATCCTGATTTTTAAACTGTTCGATGTTTTTGTAAAAGAAAAAATTTATAAATACTATTTAAATCTTTCGATTAAAGAGTTTTGTAATGAAATTTTATTTTCAAACAATTCAAAATTCAATAGGCAAATACTAAAAACACTAAGAAGCAGAAAAAGTCTCTCCTTAAGAGAATACTCATGCCGCCTATACTATTACTCTACAGTCGCTGATTATAGCACAAGGAAAAGTCGTATTTTAAAAAGTACTAAAGTTTTACACAAGAACGCTAGATTGAATTATACTCTAGGGATGATCGTGATAATACTGACAATTATTTTGTTCGTACATCATTTAATACCAAACAATGTCCCGGAGTTAGATTTTTTCGGTATTCAAGTTGGAAGTTTTGGATTTAAGGATACAGGGACTTTCATTTATCATGCATCTCAGAAGTTCGTTCTTAGCTCATTAATGATTATTTGGTTTATTACCTCTCATTTTTGGTGGCGCTGGGCCATTTTATCCCCCATCCTTTTTTATTCCTACCAATTCTGGGAGAGTTTTCAACCGGTTTATGCCGTTGACGGACCGGGGAATCTGAATGTCTTCCCACTTGTATTCCTGACGATTCTGGGGGTTTTAGTGCTCTCCCAGGTAATAAGGAGGGTCTCCATCAACCTGGATTACCAGGCATTTCTGGAGGAAGAACTCGACAAGAGTATAGGGGAGTTGAGCCGGGTTGAACAAGGCGCCTAGGAGTTTCTTGATGGCCAGCAGGGAGCAAGATCTCTGAATTACAGCCTCAGCGGCCCTGCTTCCCAATTTCATCCGCCACCTCCCGCAGCAGATCCTTTAATTCCTCCCGTTGCCGTTCCTTGATTTTTATTTCGATTATTTGCTCTATCTCTCTTTGTTTTTCAGGAGATAGTTTTTCGAAATCGAGGATTTCATCTTCCTGTTGGGATTTAAGCATGGGGCCCTCGCCTGTAAGCAACCAGACGACATTCAGGTCCGGATAGGTCCTGAGGATATTCTCAATAACATCACTTCCAATAGAAGCCCTGTTCTTGCTCATTCGCAGTGTGTAGCCATTGCTGGCGCCTATAGACAGGTCGAACTGCCGGGCGCTTAACCCGGAATACTGTATGAACTGCATAAGCCTGTCAATGGTCTTTTTCATGTTTCCTGCTGCGAAGTTGCACAAAGATACATTCTTTTTGAACTATTAGAAAATATTCTAATAAATATTTCTTTTTTACCCTTAAAATAGAAAATAGTTTGTATATATAGAAAATAACCTATACATTAAGCAAGCAATTTTTGGTCGCCCCCCATATGTTAATCACTAAAAATTGGAATCCTTATGAAGACCATCAAACATGTAGAAAGACTACAGCGCCTGCACAACCTGATTCAAATGGAATGCACCGGTTCACCGGCCCAAATCGCAGAACGGCTTCGCATCAGTGAACGCACCGTGTATTATCTCATCGAACAGCTAAGGGATTACGAGGCGCAGATAGGCTATGATCGGGGACGGAAAACCTACTTCTATAAGGATGACTTTGTTCTGGAGGTCAACTTTTCGATTTGCATCGGAAGCCATGACCAGGTAACGGAAATCCTTGAGGGAAGCTATTTTAAAACTAATACCCGTGCTTCTTTCGAGCGCAACCTGTACTGAACCGGGAAATCACTTCGGTTTCATCCAGACAAAGGGCACAATCATCTCCTCCAGGGAAACCCCACCGTGTTGATAGGTATTCCGGTAATAGTTTACGTAGTAGTTAAAATTGTTGGGATAGGCGAAAAACAAGTCGTTTCTGGCAAAGATAAAGGAGCTGCTCACATGTATGCTCGGCAAATGGAATTCGGTCGGGCGCTTACATTCAACCACCTCCCTGGGCTCATAGGTCAGGCTCTTCCCGGTTTTGTACCTCAGGTTCAGGCTGGTCTCCCGGTCCCCAATGACTTTGGAGGGTTGTTTAACATTGATGGTTCCGTGGTCCGTGGTGATGATCAGCTGAAGTCCTATCTGCTGTGCTTCCTGGATTAATTCCAGCAGAGGGGAATTCCGGAACCAGCTCAGGGTGAGGGAACGGTAGGCCTTGTCATTTGAGGCCAGTTCTTTTATGACCTCCATCTCGGTCTTCGCATGGGATAGCATGTCCACAAAATTATAGACAACAACCGTAAGGTCCTTGTCCCGGTGGGCTTTTAGGTGCTGTATGAGTTGTTTCCCCTGCCTCAGACTGCTTATCTTGTGATAGCCCCAATCGAGCTCCAGGCCAAGGCGGGCTAACTGGGCGCCCAGGAACTCTTCTTCAAAGAGGTTTTTGCCGCCCTCCTCCGTGTCGTTTTTCCACCATTTGGGGTGTTTTTTTTCCATTTCCAGGGGCATGAGACCCGAGAACAGGGCATTTCTGGCATACTGGGTAGCGGTGGGCAGGATGCTGAAATAAGGAGACTCCTCGTTCTTTTTGTAATGGGCGGCCACCACGTCCTCCAGGACCATCCACTGGTCATAACGGAGGTTGTCGATCACCACCATCAGTGCCGGCCCTTCTTTTAAGACCGGAATGACCTTGTTCCGGAAAAGGGTGTGGGACAAAATAGGGGCGTGCCCTCCGGCGAACCAGTTGGGATATTCCTTTTCGATAAACTTACAGAATTGGTGGTTGGCCTCGGATTTCTGCGATTCCAGGATCTCAAACATCCCGCTGTCTTCGATGTTTTCCAATTCCAGCTCCCAGTAGATGAGCCTGCGGTACAGGTCTGTCCAGCCTTCGAAGCTGTTTACCATAGAAAGTTCCATGGCAATCTTGCGAAATTCCTGCTGGTAGGTGGCGGTTGTTTTTTCCGATACGAGGCGGGAGTGGTGCAGGGTTCTTTTAAGGCACAGCAGAATTTGATTGGGGTTGACGGGTTTGATGAGGTAATCGGCAATTTTGGAGCCAATGGCTTCCTCCATCAGGGATTCTTCCTCGTTTTTTGTTATCATGACCACCGGGAGGGTGGCATCCAGCTGTTTGATCTCGGTCAGCGTCTCCAGGCCTGACAGGCCGGGCATGTTCTCGTCCAGAAAAACGATGTCAAAAGGCCTGTTTTGCACGGCTTCCAGGGCGTCCTGTCCACTGGGGCTGGTGACCACTTCGTAATTTCGTTCCTCTAGGAAAAGCACGTGGGATTTAAGCAAATCTATTTCGTCGTCTACCCACAGAATGGTTATCTTCTTCATGACTGTTTGTTGTAAGGGATTGTATTCCCTTCCGGGAGGTTTCCCGATTGATGAATCTGGCGGCATTTTTTCTACCTTTAGCCCACAAATACCGTTCCGTTGAAGCGTTCTTCCAAGCTCAAGATATTTAACGATCCAATTTACGGATTTATCAGGATTCCGAACAACCTGGTCTTCGATCTGATCTCTCATCCCTACTTTCAGCGACTTCGGAGAATTTCGCAAATGGGCCTGAGCTATCTGGTGTATCCAGGGGCGCATCATACGCGTTTTCACCATGCCCTCGGAGCCATGCATCTTATGCAGGAGGCAATTTCCCTGCTTCGGCTGAAAGGCGTGGCTATTTCCGTGGAGGAAGAAAATGGATTGCTCTGTGCCATATTACTGCACGACATTGGGCATGGCCCGTTTTCCCATGCTCTTGAAAACGAACTGGTGCATGGGATCTCTCACGAAACGCTCTCCCTGAAATTCATGGAGAAATTAAACCGGGAATTCGGAGGAGCCCTCGAAGTGGCCATTCGGATTTTCCGGGGCACCCATCCGAAACCCTTCCTGAATCAATTGGTATCAAGCCAGCTGGACATGGACCGTATGGACTACCTGAAACGGGATAGTTTCTACACAGGTGTTGCCGAGGGCAATATCAATTCGGAACGACTGATTACCATGCTTTCGGTGTATAAAGGAAACCTGGCGGTGGATGCCAAGGGGGTGTATTCTGTTGAGAAATTCCTAATGGCCAGGCGATTTATGTACTGGCAGGTCTACCTGCACAAAACTGGTCTGGTGGCCGAACAACTTCTTATCCGGGTGATCAGAAGGGCCCGTGCCCGGTATCGGGATGGGTTGCTCTCCTGCAACTCTGAGAGTCTGGGGTACTTCCTGGAACATGCAGATGATGTGGCTGAATTTACCGAAGTTACCCTGGAACGGTTTGCCCTTCTGGACGATGTGGATGTGCTTGCGGCCCTGAAGCACTGGGAACAGGATGACGACCGGGTACTGGCATGGCTCTGCCGGATGATCCTTGACCGCAGGTTGCTGTCGATCAAAATCAGGGACACGCCATTTCCCCCGGACCGCCTGCAGTCGAAAATGGAAAGATTTCGGGAGCGCACCGGATTTTCACCTGAGGAGGCGTCCTATTTCGTATTTGGGGGAGAAATATCCAACCGGGCCTATAACCGGCAGGAACAAAAGATCCTCATCCTCGAAAAGGATGAAAAGGTGGTCGATGTAGCCCAGCGGTCAGCCCATCTCAATCTAGAGGTGTTGTCTCATCCGGTGACCAAATATTATATCTGTTACCCGAAAAAAGGGGTATGACAATTTTTCTTACTTTTGCCCCATCCGAAACTAATTTGGTTATTCCTTGGAATTCACGGCCAGTCAGATTGCAGGCATCCTTGAAGGAGATGTAGAAGGTAACCCCGAGGTTGCCGTTCATAAATTGTCCAAGATCGAGGAGGGGGAATCCGGGTCGCTGACTTTTCTGGCCAACCCCAAGTACACTCCATACATCTACAAAACTGAGGCTTCAATTATCATTGTCAACAGGGATTTTGTGCCTGAACAGGAATTAAAATCCACCCTCATAAAGGTTGACGACGCCTACAAATCCTTTTCAAAACTGCTGGCTTATTACAACGAGGTCAAAAACACAAAGTCCGGAATTGAAACCCCGGTTTTTATTTCAGATTCAGCCAGTTATGGCGAAGGGTTGTACCTGGGGGCATTCGCCTACATTGGGAACAATGTAACCCTGGGGGCCAATGTCAAGATCTATCCGAACGTCTATATCGGAGACAATGTCCGCATAGGCGATAATACGGTGGTATTTGCAGGCGCTAAAATATACTCTGAAACGATTATCGGCAGCGATTGCGTCATTCACAGTGGCGTAATTCTGGGTGCCGATGGCTTCGGTTTCACCCCGGATGAAAACGGGGAGTTTACCAAGGTTCCCCAGACCGGCAACGTGGTGCTGGAGGATCATGTGGATGTGGGAGCTGGTACCACCATTGACCGCGCCACCCTGGGCTCCACTGTTTTGAGGAGAGGGGTTAAACTCGACAACCAGATACAGATTGCCCACAATGTTGAAATAGGCGAGCATACGGTGATCGCCGCTCAAACCGGTATCGCCGGATCCACGAAAATAGGGAAGCACTGCATGATTGGCGGACAGGTGGGTATCGTAGGTCATATAGCTATCGGAGACCGCGTCAAGATTCAGGCACAGTCCGGCATTAGCAGGAACATAAAGGATGACGAGGTGCTCCAGGGCTCACCGGCCATGAACTACGGGGATTACAACAAATCATACGTCCATTTCAGGAACCTTCCCAGGCTTGTCCAGCGGATTGAAAATCTGGAAGAATCTAAAGGCGAATAGATAATGACCAAGCAACGAACTATTGCAAATGAGGTAACGCTCAAGGGTGTAGGGCTGCACACGGGTGAAAATGTCACCATGAAGTTTATCCCTGCTCCTGAAAACCACGGCTTCGCGTTTAAGCGAGTGGACCTGGAGGGAGAGCCCATCATTGAGGCAGATGCGAATTACGTGGTCAACACCCAAAGGGGGACCAACCTCGAAAAGCACGGGGTGAAGATCCAGACTTCCGAACATGTGCTGGCCGCCCTGGTTGGGATGGAGATCGACAACGTACTTATTGAACTTGATTCCCCGGAACCCCCCATCATGGACGGCTCCTCAAAGTTTTTCATCCAGGCCCTGGAAGAAGCTGGAATCGTGGAGCAGGATGCAGAGCGGGAGGTTTTCGAGGTCAAAGACGTCATTACGTATAAGGACGAGGCCACAGGAAGCGATATCACGGTTATTCCCGCAGAGGAATATCAGGTAACCACCATGGTCGATTTTGGAACCAAGGTACTGGGGACTCAAAATGCCACCCTGGAACACCTTTCACAATTCAAGACGGAGATTGCCGATGCCCGGACTTTCAGTTTCCTGCATGAACTTGAAATGTTGCTGGAAAATGGCCTTATCAAGGGAGGGGATCTGAACAATGCCATCGTCTACGTGGATAAGGAGATTTCGGAAGCCACCATGAAGAAACTGGAGAAGGCCTTCAAAAAGGAAAAACTCTCCGTAAAGCCGAATGGTATCCTTGACAACCTGACCCTGCATTATCCCAATGAAGCTGCCCGGCACAAACTCCTGGACGTGATTGGGGACCTTGCGCTTATCGGCACCCGGATCAAGGGAAAGGTAATTGCCAACAAACCGGGACATTTTGTGAACACGCAGTTTGCAAAGAAGCTCTCCAAAATCATCAAACTTGAAAAACGGAACAAGGTTCCCAAATACGATCTGAACAAGGAGCCGCTCATGGATGTGACTAAAATTATGTCCATGCTGCCACACAGACCACCCTTTCTGCTGGTGGACAAGATCCTGGAATTATCGGATACGCATGTGGTGGGCCTCAAGAACGTGACGATGAACGAACCGTTTTTTGTCGGGCATTTTCCGGGTGCTCCTGTGATGCCGGGGGTACTTCAGGTGGAAGCCATGGCCCAGACCGGCGGGATCCTCGTGCTCAGCACGGTGCCCGACCCGGAGAATTACCTGACGTATTTCATGAAAATAGACAACGTGAAATTCAAGCAACAGGTCAGTCCGGGTGACACTTTAATTTTTAAATGCGACCTGATGTCCCCCATACGAAGGGGAATCTGCCATATGCAGGCCTATGCCTATGCGAACGGCAAGCTTGCCTCCGAGGCTGAATTGATGGCGCAGATCGTGAAAACCAAAAACAACTGAGATGAACCAGCCGCTGGCCTACGTGCACCCGGGTGCCAAAATAGCCAAGAATGTCGTTATTGAGCCATTTGCAACCATTCACAACAACGTTACGATTGGTGAAGGAAGCTGGATCGGGTCTAACGTAACTATCATGGAGGGGGCACGGATCGGAAAAAATTGCAATATTTTTCCAGGTGCGGTCATTTCTGCCCCTCCCCAGGACCTCAAATACCAGGGGGAGGATACCACGGTTGAAATAGGGGACAATACTACTATTCGCGAATGTGCCACCATCAACAAGGGCACCTCGGACCGGATGAAGACAGTCATTGGCAAGAACTGCTGGATTATGGCCTATTGCCACATCGCCCATGACTGTATTGTGGGTGACCATTGTATTTTTTCCAATAATTCCACCCTTGCAGGCCATGTAACCATCGGGGATTTCGTGGTCCTGGCGGGGATGGTGGCCGTACAACAATTCGTTTCTGTCGGTTCCCATGCCTTTGTCACGGGAGGGTCGCTCGTGCGCAAGGACGTTCCGCCCTTTGTGAAAGGGGCCCGGGAGCCCATGTCCTATGTCGGAATCAATTCTGTCGGTTTGCGCAGAAGGGGATTCACCACTGAAAAGATCCGGGAAATCCAGAATATCTACCGCATCCTGTACCAGATGCATTACAACAATACTCAGGCCGTTCAAATCATTGAGGCAGAGATGGAAGCGACCCCCGAACGGGATGAAATCCTTCAGTTCATAAGGGATTCTCAGCGGGGGATCATGAAAGGATATTTCACCAACAACTAATTATGGCAACAACATCCGATATTCGAAAGGGGCTCTGTATCCGACACAATCACGACATCTACAAGATCGTTGAGTTCCTGCATGTAAAACCGGGCAAGGGTCCCGCATTTGTGCGAACCAAACTCAAGAGTGTAACTACAGGTAAGGTTCTGGACAATACCTTTTCGGCTGGGCATAAGATCGAGGACGTGCGGGTGGAGACCCGTTCCTACCAGTTCCTGTATTCGGATGGGGAAACCTATCACTTCATGAATACGGACGATTACAACCAAATAGCCCTTCAGGAAAGTGCCCTGGATACACCGGACCTGCTGAAGGAAGGTGAGGTGGTAACCATTATGTTCAATACGGAGGACAACATGCCGCTTTCGGTTGAGATGCCGGCCAGTGTCATCCTTGAAGTTACCCAGACGGAGCCCGGTGTTCGGGGGAATACGGCTACGAATGCCACTAAACCGGCCATGGTAGAAACAGGAGCCCGTATCAATGTACCGCTTTTCATCAATGAAGGGGACAAGATCAGGATTGACACAGAAAAAGGCGCTTATATGGAACGCGCCAAGGAATAGGCCCCGTTAATGAAGTTTCCCAGCACTTACCGGCTTGAAGAAAACGCAGCTCTAATCGGGGCTGAAAAGGTCGGTCCCCCTGATTTTCCTGTCTTCGGGATGAATGAGATCCACGTGGTCGAACCCGGAGATATCGTGTTTGTGGACCATCCGAAATACTATGACAAGGCGCTGCAATCCAAGGCGACCATTGTCCTTATCAACAAGCAGGTTCCCTGTCCGGAAGGGAAGGCCCTGCTGATCTCAGAGGATCCTTTCAGGGATTTTAACCGGCTCACCAATCACTTCAGGCCCTTCCTGGCAGCGGATGTTCGCATAGACCCTTCTGCACGGGTAGGGGAAGGCACTGTGATTCAGCCAAATGCATTCATCGGTCGTGAAGTGGTAATTGGCAGGAACTGCCTTATTCAGCCCAATGTCATCATTCATGATCATTGCGTACTGGGGGACAATGTGGTGGTGCAATCCGGGACCGTGGTTGGCTCAGACGCCTTTTACTATAAGAAAAGGCCTGAAGGCTTTGACCGTCTGCAATCCGGCGGGAGGGTGGTGCT
>CBDUBB010000024.1:0-14103 GCA_965365265.1 uncultured Flavobacteriaceae bacterium | reverse complement strand
TCGTCGACCTGCTCGAGCGCGACGACATGCCCAAGGGCAAGGTCTTCGAGATCAAGCTACGGACCACCCTTGCCCTTACCCGGGATGACAAGGTCATGGTGATCCCCAACCACAAGTTCATGCGGGATACGGTATACAATTTTACCCAGAATCATCGCACCACCCGGGAGGCCGTCCGGGTTGGCGTGGCTTATGGAAGCGATGTAAAACTGGTGACCAGGCTCTTACTGCAGTCGGTGGAGGAACAGAAAGGGGTACTGAAACAACCCAAGCCTTTTGTGCTTTTCGATGATTTCGGGGATTCCGCCCTGCTTTTCTCCATACATTTCCACATTCACGACGTCTTTTCGGATCCAAGGCTTAAAAGCCAGATCCGGTACCGGATCGATGAACTTTTCCGGGAGAACAAGGTTACCATTCCATTCCCGCAGCGGGATGTGCATTTCTTTGCCCATACGCCCCTTCAGGTGGCAGGGGATCCTGATGGCAAAAGCCGGAAAGGGGAAGGGTAGGGGTTTTAAGCAGGCAGATAGCAGTGGAAGTTGGCAGTTGGCAGTGTGCCCTTGGCAGAAAGTAGTAGATCCCGGTTCGGGATTTGCCCCTTGGAAAGTTAGAGGCCGGATTTTGCTTTTTGGAATTGACCTCACCGGAGGTGGCATCAAGAGATACTGCATTCGTCCCTTTGGAGCTTGGGCAGGTGCGAAAAAAAGATTTAAATGAAGGAACCGAGAATAGAAATCCTTAAGGAAACCAAAGTGGTGGGAAAAGGAACTCGCATGTCTTTGAAGCAGAATACCACAGCACAGCTTTGGAGGGAATTCATGCCGCTGATAAACGACATCGGGGATAAACTGGATGCATCCCTGTGGTCCGTGGAGGTGTACCCGGACCTGGATTTTTTCAAAAACTTCGATCCTTCCCGGGAATTTGAGAAATGGGCCGCCGTTCCTGTAACTGCCACCGATTTAAAACCTCCTAATATGAGGGAACTACTGATCCCTGCAGGGCGATACGCTGTGTTTAATTACAAAGGTAAGCCCAGTGAGGCCTTTGAATTCTATGGATACATTTACGGCACCTGGATACCGAATTCGAAGTATTCCCTTGACCACAGGCCACATCTGGCGGTAATGGGGCCCGGGTACAAAGGGGAACATCCGGAGTCAGAGGAAGAGATCTGGATCCCGGTTAAAGAGAAACTGCCAATGTAAGCAGGCTTTGAATCGATTCTTCAAAACACGGGCTGGGGAGGCATTGGGTGTCTTCCCGAAATACAAGGGAAAGAGCTTAAAGATTTGTACATTGTGATTCGACCATGGTGAAAAAATTACTCCTGCCTATCGTATTCGCGTTGCTCGTATCCTGTGGTAACAATGAACGGGATCAGGGCCTCACCATTGCGGTGGCCGCCAACATGCAATTTGCCATGGAGGAGATCGCGATCGCCTTTACCGAAGAGACCGGCCAGCCCTGTAAGATGATCATTGGCTCCTCAGGGAAGCTGACTGCTCAGATCGTTGAAGGAGCCCCCTTTGATGTCCTCGTGTCTGCGGATATGAAGTACCCGCAGTCACTCCACGATAGTGGCCTGGCGGAAACGGACCCGGAAGTGTACGCCTATGGAAGCCTGGTGCTCTGGACGCTTAATGACAGCCTTAACCTGTCCATGACTGCCCTGAAAAGCGAGGAGGTTGCTCATATTGCCCTTGCAAACCCCAGAACCGCCCCCTATGGAGTTGCCGCCGAGGACGTTTTAAAGCAATATGGAATCTATGAGGAGGTCAGGGATAAGCTGGTTTTTGGAGAAAGCATTGCCCAGACCAATCAATTTATCACCTCAGGGGCGGCGGAGGCCGGGTTTACTGCCCTGTCGGTGGTTTTGAGCCCTCAGATGAAAGGTCGTGGCCAGTGGATCGCTCCGGACCCGGCCTCTTACCGGCCTATTTCCCAGGGCATGGTGGTGATTCGCAGGGATGAGGGTAGCAACATTCAGGGTCTTGCCTTCCGGGACTTTGTATTTTCGGAAAGGGCGAAGGAAATACTTATTCAATACGGGTATTCGACAGATGAATAGGTACCATGGACATATCGTAAAGGTCGACTCCAGTGGAGCCCTTTCCATGGCTGCAGTAGCTCTTTCAGGGGGTGTGGAGATCTCGGCAATCGTGATCGAAACCCCTGAATCAGCCCCCTATTTAAAAGAAGGGGGTCCGATATCTGTGCTCTTTAAGGAGACGGAGGTAATCCTTTCAACCGGCAATGCGGAGCAGATCGGGATACAGAACCGGATACCGGGGGAGGTCCGGCAGGTGGAGACCGGGAAGCTGTTGAGCAAGGTGGCCCTGGTGACCCCGATGGGCGAACTCGAAGCCATCATAGCGTCTGCAGAACTCAAAGCCCTGGGGCTTGCCGAAGGAGACCAGGTTACCGCCCTGATTAAAATCAACGAAGTCATGCTATCGGCCCTATGAACTGGGAACCCCTCATCCTGACCTTTAAGCTGGCACTTGTGACCACTGTACTTTTGCTTGTGGTTTGCATCCCCCTGGCATACTGGCTGGCCTTTTCACGTTCGCGGATCAAACCTGTGGTGGAAACCCTGGTGAGCATGCCCCTTGTATTGCCTCCCACGGTCCTTGGTTTCTATTTCCTGGTGGCCTTCAGCCCTGGCAATGCTTTTGGGGGCTGGCTGGAGGAATGGCTGGGGCTGCAATTGGTGTTTTCGTTCCCCGGATTGGTGCTGGCCTCCATTATTTACAGCCTTCCTTTTATGGTCCATCCGATCCAGTCCGGTCTTTCAGGCCTTTCTCCTTCCCTGAAAGAGGCTTCCTACGTCATGGGAAAATCCAGGCTCACCACCCTATGGAAAGTGCTGTTGCCCAATATCCGACCTTCCCTGCTGACAGGCATCGTTCTTGCGTTTGCCCATACGGTGGGTGAGTTCGGAGTGGTGTTGATGATCGGTGGAAACATTCCCGGACAGACAAAGGTCGCTTCCATCGCCATCTACGATGAGGTCGAAGCCCTGAATTACGGAGCTGCCAATTTCTATTCCGCCGTCCTTTTTACCATTACTTTTTGTATCCTCCTGTTAGTCTACCTGGTAAATGGAGGCTACGTAAAACGCTTTTGGAGATGATTTCCTGCGAGATTGAAAAGACACTGAAGGCCCCGGGGGGAGAGATGAAGCTCCACCTTGATTTGGAATTCAAAAAAGGCGAACTGGCAACCCTTTACGGGGAATCAGGGGCAGGAAAGACCTCCACCCTTCGGATGCTGGCCGGGTTGCTTACCCCGGATCGGGGAAGGATTGTGGTTGGAGACCGGACCTGGTTTGATTCCGACATGAAAATCAATTTGAAGCCTCAGGAGCGAAACCTGGGCTTTGTTTTTCAGGACTACGCCCTTTTCCCGCATATGACGGTTCGGGAAAACCTGGAATACGGGGCAAAGTCCCGGGAAGACAAAAGCCTTGTTTCCCATCTTATCGAAATGGTTGCGCTGGACGATCTGCAGGACCGCAAGCCGGATACGCTTTCAGGCGGACAAAAACAACGGGTGGCCCTGGCACGGGCCCTGGTGGGGAAACCGGAACTCCTCCTGCTCGATGAGCCGCTTTCCGCCCTGGATGCCAAGATCCGTACCAGGTTACAGGACGCTATCCTGGCCCTCCACCGGGAATTTGGCCTGACCACCCTGTTGATAAGCCATGACCTTGGTGAAATCCACAAGCTCTCCGACCATGTGGTGGAGCTGGAGCGGGGAACCGTCCTGCGCCAGGGCAGTCCGGAGGAACTTTTCCTTCAGAATAAAATCAGCGGTAAATTCAGGTTTACCGGGCAGGTGTTGAACATTGAGGCCGCGGGAGTAGTCCATATCGTGACTGTCCTGATACAGAACCAACTCGTGAAGGTGGTGGCCCAGGAAAAAGAGATTCGGGATCTCAAAGTAGGGGATCGGGTGCTGGTGGCCTCCAAGGCCTTTAATCCGGTGCTCCAGAAATTGGATTCCTGAGGAATCCGGATGTTTTTACTGGTTTTAAGCCCCTGAACTTCATAATTTTGAATTTGGAACGTTTATTGTTCCACAATGCGGTAGTAGGCAGGAATTGGAGTGGTGCTCCAGGGGGGTCAGAAAATCTTAATTCTAAAAGGAATGAGGGTCACCTTAACCGCCCAGTACCACTGCCAACTCGAATTGAGTCAACAGTGCGCAGTACGCATCTACTCATGCCCTGAACCTTGAACCTTTTTGAAAGTTCAAACACCACATTTTAAATGGACTCCTTGCGAGCCCCATAAAAACTAAACCAAGAACATGTCAAAAATACTGGTCATAGAGGACGAAGCCGCCATCCGGAGGGTGTTGGTCAAGATCCTGAACGAAGAGAACGAAAAATACGAAATCGAAGAGGCTGAGAACGGAGCTTCAGGTATGGAGATGATCCGAAAATCGGATTACGACCTTGTCCTCTGCGATATCAAAATGCCCAAAATGGATGGGGTAGAGGTATTACAGGAGGCCCGGAGGGAGAAGCCCGAAATCCCATTTATCATGATTTCAGGGCATGGGGACCTGGATACTGCCGTACAGACCATGCGCCTTGGCGCTTTTGACTATATCTCCAAACCACCGGATCTGAACCGACTGCTGACTACCGTTCGCAATGCCCTCGACAGGAAGGAACTGGTCGCCGCCAACAAGAGGCTTAAAAAGAAGGTGAGCAAAAACTATGAAATGATCGGGGAGAGTCCTGAAATCCAGCAGATCAAGGAAATGATCGACAAAGTCGCGCCCACGGACGCCCGGGTCCTCATTACGGGGTCTAACGGAACGGGCAAGGAACTGGTGGCGCACTGGATCCATGAAAAGAGCTCCCGGTCCGCCTCCCCTTTTGTGGAAGTGAATTGCGCTGCCATCCCTTCCGAACTTATCGAAAGTGAACTGTTCGGACATGTGAAAGGGGCTTTTACCTCCGCGGTCAAGGACCGGGCAGGAAAGTTTGAAACAGCGAACAAAGGAACCCTCTTTCTCGATGAAATAGGGGATATGAGCCTCTCTGCCCAGGCAAAGGTCTTGCGGGCTTTACAGGAAAACAGGATCTCAAGGGTGGGTTCCGACAAGGATATCAAAGTTGATGTACGGGTAGTGGCGGCAACCAACAAAGACCTGCAAAAGGAGATTGAAGCCGGTAATTTTCGCGAGGATCTCTACCACAGGCTGGCCGTTATCCTGATCCGGGTACCGGACCTGAATGAAAGGCGGGAAGATATCCCGCTGCTGATCGAACACTTTGCCGACAAGATTAGCGAGGAACAGGGAACAGCTCCCAAGGCGTTTTCAAAGGAAGCCATCCGCTTGCTTCAGGAATACGACTGGACGGGTAATATCCGGGAACTTCGCAATGTCGTGGAACGGCTTATTATCCTGGGGGGTACCCAGGTAAGTGCCGAGGATGTGAGTTTATTCGCCAGCAAGTAGTTTAGCAGCTGCCTACCTGTTGCAATCCCGGAGACGGTCCAGGGCATTTTCGGTAATTTCCTTGGTGCGTAAATTGTAGAATCGCTTTGCAGGGGTCTGGTCAGCCCGTTCCAGCTGAGTTTTGCTGTGGGCGTAAATCCGACGGACGAAGACCAGGGCCTCATCACAGGGTACGCCTTCCACCACCTCGTTCAGGGAACGCTCGTAGTTCTGCAGCGCCTCTTCTATCTTCGTTTCAAGGGCTTTTTCTTCCTCGATTACACGTCTGGCCTGGGTCTGTGTAGGCGCTGAATTCTCGATCGTCATCAACTCCTCCCCATAGGGACGGTCGTGGGTGCGAGAGTGCTGCTGCAGGGCTTCCCTGGCGGCCGATATGTATTCCATAGCTCTGGAAAGGGGTATCCGGGTTCCCTCCAGGGTGGTCACACGTGTGGAAAGCTTCAGGTTCTCAAGGCTCTCCATCAGGTTTTTACGGGCGTAGTCACAGCCACAGGCCTGAAGTTGTGCCTTGGATCTTTCTATGGTATTGAGTGCTTTGAAGGCGTGAAAGCGAATCAGGCTGAGGTCTTTTTCGTCCAGGGCCCGTTCCGTTTGGTCCTTCACGAAACCGATCATGGCCTCCGTATTAATACATGCTTTTTCTGAGGAAGCGGACATCAGGATCAAAGAACCTCCTAAGCCCAACAGAAGCTGAAGTAGTTTCATAACATAAGTTTTCAGTCCGGCTGATTTGGTAACCGGGGCAGATTTGGGTAGGATAAAAGTACCAGAACCCTCCTGCGAGTCCGAATATATTCGATCATTCGTCCTTCCTTAACGACCTCTTGCAGCAGGAATATGCAGGGCTCCGACCAACGGGGCATTTTTCTGGAGGAATTACCCGAAGACCTCAAATTGTTTTATCTTACCCACATGAAAAAAATCGACGAAGCGGCCTACCGTGCCAATCCTGATGTACGCCTGTCGGACCGGGAAACCCGCGAGGATTTTGGGCTCAGTGAGAAAAAACTGGAGAAGCAGTTGCTCAAAATAAGAAGGGACCTGGGGGATTTTCAGGACAAAATGTATGCCCATGGAAAATACGCGGTACTGGTTTGCCTGCAGGGGATGGACAGCGCCGGCAAGGATAGCCTGATCCGTGAAGTCTTCAAGGATTTCAATGCAAGGGGGGTGGTAGTCCATAGCTTTAAGGTGCCGACAGAACTGGAACGCAAGCACGATTACCTTTGGCGGCATTACATAGCACTACCGGCCCGTGGGAAGTTTGGGGTGTTTAACAGGACCCATTATGAAAATGTTCTGGTAACAAGGGTGCACCCGGAGTACATTATGGGAGAGTATTTGCCGGATGTCACCTCAACAGACGATATAGACGATGCATTTTGGGAAAGGCGGTTCCGACAGATCAATGATTTTGAGCGGCACCTGGCCGAGAACGGGATCCTGATTTTTAAGTTCTTTCTGCATATCTCCAAGGAAGAACAGCGCCAACGCCTGCTGAGAAGGCTTCGATTGCCCAGGAAGAACTGGAAATTTTCCCCCGGGGACCTGGATGAGCGGCAACTTTGGGATACCTACCAGGAATATTATCAGGATGCCATCAGGAAAACATCGACGGACCACGCACCCTGGTACATCATTCCCTCGGACAGCAAGGAAGGGGCCCGGGTCATCGTTGCCAGTATCCTGCTGCAGGTGCTGGAAGGGTTTCAGGACATCCGGGAACCGGAACTCGAAGCGGAAGTAAAGGCCAACCTGAACAAGTATATCAAAGAACTCAAAAAAGAGCGATGAAGATGAGGCCAATGACCAGTAGCCGAACAACGATATCCCCTGGGAAGAAATTATGTTTTTTCCTTGCTGTGGGCTTGGCGATGTTATTCCAGGGAGCATTTGCCCAGGGGCAGGATGCAGAGATGCTGAGAAGCATCTATTCGGCTTCCCTTACGGAGGGCAAAGCCTACGACTGGCTCAACCACCTTTCCAATCAGATCGGGGGGCGCCTCTCCGGGAGCGTACAGGCCCAGCAGGCTGTGGACTATACAAAGAAAGAGTTGGAAGCACTGGGGTTGGACAGGGTCTGGCTGCAACCCGTCATGGTGCCTAAATGGGTACGGGGGACTGCCGAATTCGCCTATATAGAAAGCGAGCCCGGGATCACCAATAATGTACCTGTCTGTGCCCTCGGGGGCTCAGTTGCCACGCCGGCCGGCGGGCTGAAGGCAGGGGTTGTCGAGGTACAGGGAGTGGAGGATCTCGAGAAACTCGGAAGGGAAGCCATCGAGGGAAAGATCGTTTTTTACAACCGCCCGATGGACCCAACCCTGATCAATACCTTCCAGTCCTATTCAGGTTGTGTGGACCAGCGGTATTCCGGTGCGGCAGAAGCAGCGAAGTACGGGGCAGTGGGTGTCGTCGTGCGTTCGATGAATCTGCGGCAGGACGACTTTCCGCACACGGGATCGATGAGCTACGGGGAACTTTCCCTCCAGGAGCGTATCCCCGCTGCAGCCATCAGTACCAACGGGGCGGAACTGCTGAGTACGACCCTGACCCTGAACCCGGAAATCCGGTTTTTTTTCCGCCAGAACTGCCGTCAGCTGCCGGATGTTGAATCCTACAACGTGATCGGGGAGATCAGGGGGATTGAATTTCCGGATGAGGTCATCCTCGTGGGGGGGCACCTGGATTCCTGGGACCTGGGAGATGGGTCCCATGATGATGGGGCCGGTTGCGTGCAGAGCATGGATGTCCTCCGGCTTTTGAAATTAGTGGGGTATCGCCCTAAACGCACGATTCGGGTGGTCCTCTTCATGAATGAGGAAAACGGCCTCAGGGGTGGACGCAAATACGCCGAAGTTGCCAGCCAAAAGAAGGAACGGCACCTGTTTGCCCTGGAGAGTGATGCCGGGGGCTTCACCCCACGCGGATTCTCCTTTGATTGCTCTGAAGCAGCCTTTGAAAGGATACTCCACTGGAAACCTCTGTTTGAACCCTCCCTGGTCCACCAGTTCGTCAGGGGAGGCAGCGGGGCGGATATCGGGCCACTAAAATCCGAGGGCCTGGTTTTGTCCGGCCTGCGTCCGGATTCACAGCGGTATTTTGATCACCACCATGCTGAGAACGACACCTTTGAAGCCGTTAACAAGCGGGAACTGGAATTGGGGGCAGCTACCATGGCCAGCCTGGTCTACCTGGTAGATAAATACGGCTTTACCCC
Organism: uncultured Flavobacteriaceae bacterium; assembly: GCA_965365265.1. Taxonomy (GTDB): domain Bacteria; phylum Bacteroidota; class Bacteroidia; order Flavobacteriales; family Flavobacteriaceae; genus Robiginitalea. The sequence continues at coordinate 5,402 of CBDUBB010000024.1, read as the reverse complement.
GGCACAGCCCATTAAGGGACGGTAGGGGTAGGACTCTCTCGGCCTTTAAAACCGCAGTAATTTGCGTACCTTTGCCGCCAAAACAGAACTAATATGGAAGACGGCATTTACGCAAAATTCAACACCTCTCGCGGAGACATCCTCATCCGGCTGACCCATAATAAAACCCCCGGAACGGTGGGGAATTTTGTGGGTCTGGCAGAAGGTTCCCTGGCCAATCAGGTAAGGAAGGCGGGAGAACCCTATTACAATGGGCTTACCTTTCACCGGGTCATCAATGACTTCATGATACAGGGGGGCTGCCCCAGCGGAACCGGCACAGGGGATCCCGGATACAAATTTGACGACGAATTCCATCCCGAACTAAGACACGACGGCCCGGGAGTACTCTCCATGGCCAATGCAGGGCCGGGTACCAATGGGAGCCAGTTCTTTATCACCCACGTGCCAACTCCCTGGCTGGACCGAAAGCACACTGTTTTCGGACAGGTACAGGAAGGTCAGGATGTGGTGGACACCATCCAACAGGGTGACCGGATAGAATCCCTTGAGATTTTGCGCGTGGGTAAAGAGGCAGAGGCCTGGGATGCAGTGGCTGCCTTCGAATCTTTCCGCAAGGGAAGGGAGGAGCGCCTGGCAAGGGAACGGGAGGAGCAACAGGCACGCCTTGCAGCCCTTTCCGATGGATTTGAAAAAACAAGCAGTGGCCTGAGGTACAAGATCCTTGAATCCGGGAAGGGAGCTACCCCATCCCGCGGGGACCGGGTATCTGTACATTACAAAGGGGCCCTTGTGGACGGAACCGTCTTTGACAGCTCCTTTGAGAGGAATCAGCCTATAGAATTCCTCCTCGGAGAAGGACAGGTGATCCCCGGTTGGGACGAAGGGATCCAATTGCTTCGCGTGGGGGATAAGGCCCGATTCATACTGCCACCCGAGCTGGCCTACGGCTCCAGGGGTGCCGGTGGGGTCATTCCGCCTAATGCCGTCCTCGTCTTCGATGTTTCCCTTGAGGGAATTTCCTGAGCTTTTTTAGTTACGTGGTTGAAGGACAAAAAAAATCCCCGGCATTGCCGGGGATTCAAACAAAGAATATGTATGTCTTTAGTCTACAACCTTAACATCAACGGCGTTTAGGCCTTTTCTTCCCTGTTGCAGCTCAAATTCTACAACATCACCTTCGCGAATTTCGTCAATAAGGCCGGAGTGGTGTACAAAATGATCTTCCTGTGAACCTTCTTCTGTGATGAATCCATATCCTTTGGATTCATTGAAGAATTTAACTGTTCCTTTACTCATAATAATAGAATATAAATTAAAATATGCCGCAAAGGTAGTGTTTATAAATCCGAATAAAGGGTTTTTTCCCAAATACTTTGAAAATTAATGGGGTTGGCCTTTAAATCTGTTGGTTCAACAGGTATCTGATCAAAGCTATTTGGAAGCGGGATGGTTAGGATCATTAAAGCAAATCCCCTGTTTGGAGATAACCGCAACTTCCCTTACTTTTCCCCTACCGCCTGAACCTGAAAGGAGTTCAGGCGATGCCAAAAGCCTCCTTTTATGGAACATGAGACCAACCAGAAGTTACGCTACCCGATTGGTCACTTCGAGGTGCCGGAACCGATTACCGGGGCACTCCTTAAGGACTGGATAGCAGCCCTGCAGCTTTTTCCAGAAAAGCTTTCGGCTCTGGTCCAGCCCCTGGATCCCAGCCAACTGGATACCCCCTACCGCCCCGGCGGATGGACCATCAGGCAGGTGGTGCATCATCTGGCCGACAGCCATCACAACAGCTATATGCGCTTCAAATGGGCCCTGACCGAATCCACTCCTTTGATAAAGGTCTATGACGAAAAGGCATGGGCCTCCCTGTTTGATTCGCAAACCGGCCCGATATCTTTATCCCTGGGTCACCTAAGGGCCGTGCACGACAAACTGGTATACCTCCTCAATGGGTTGGATCGCGATCAGTTGAAAAGGAACTTCAGGCACCCGGAAAGCGGCCTTACCAGCCTTGAGGAGAATGTGGGAAGGTATGTCTGGCATGGGAACCATCATTATGCGCATATCGAAAACCTGCTCCTGGAGAAGAAATGGCATCGATAAATGGATTCAGAGTTCCCTGCCCAGGACCCACATCATTTTTTCTGATTCCAGCACTTCCGGATGGGGTACCTGGGTCTCACCCAGAATTTTGAAACCGCAATTCCTGTAAAACGAAAGGGCCGGACCTTTCTGCATTGCTTCCAGCCAGAGGAGGCGTTTGCCCAATTCTCGCCCAAGTCTTGTGATTTCATCCATGAGCGAACTCCCAAGGCCCTGGCCTGTAAATGAACTTTTAAAGTAGATCTTTTCGATAAAAAGGGAATTGCCTCTGGGCATGGATGTATGATCTTTTTCAAGGTCTAGCTTGCAGATCCATGCCGGGGCACCGCCACAGTACACCAGCCAGAGCCGTATGTTCGGGCTGTGCAATTCCGCCTGCACAATCTCAGGAGTAAAGTTGCGCGTGAGGTAGGGCCAGGGATCTCCTCCGGGCCAAAGATGGCAGTAATGGTCGCTGTAGGCGGCTCTCCCGGTTTCCAGGTACAGGGGGATATCTTCTTCCCGGAGGACTCTAATTTCTTTCTCCCCACAGCTGCGGGTGGTTCCGTTTTTCAGAGGGCTTCCTTCCATTTGATATTGCATCCAAGACTTGGTTTCTGGTCCCTGGGAACGGGGGTTCCATTCAGCAGGCAGTCCAGCGCATTCCTGAGATCCCCCCCGGTTACCGGAATGTCATTTCCGGGCCTCGAACTGTCCAGCTGGCCACGGTAGCGAAGTTTCAGCTCAGGGCCGAAGAGGTAAAAGTCCGGAGTACAGGCGGCCTGATAGGCTTTTGCCACCTCCTGCGAAGCATCGTACAGGTATGGGAATGAGTAGCCCTCCCTGGCTGCGGTTTCCTTCATTTTATCAGGGTGGTCCTCCGGATAGTTCTCCACATCGTTGCTGGAGATGGCTATAAAGCCGAAACCCCTGTCCTGGTAATCTGCCGCCAGACGGACGATCTCTGCATTTACATGCTTCACGAAGGGGCAATGGTTACAGATGAACATGATCACCGTGCCTTTTTTGCCTTTCAGATCCACAAGGGAAAAGTCCATGCCGCTCCTTGTATCGGGCAGGCTGAATTCCGGGGCCTTGGTACCGAGAGGCATCATGTTACTTGGGGTTCGGGCCATTTTCGTTCCTTTTTGATTAGGTCCTTAAAGGTATTAAATACTTGTACAATCCTGACAGACTCCCTATCTTCTGACCATTATGCCTTTTGCCAAAAACCACTGATTTGAAGCATAAAAACACCTATAAATCCCTTTCCAAGGCTATTGAAGACCTGCAACAACAGGGGTTTACCGAGAACCTGAACTACTGTGATGCCGGTCTGGAAAACCGGGGGAAATCCTGTGTCTATCCCGCCCATGATATTCATGTAAAGGCCTTTTACCGATTCGAGGGGAAGACCGATCCGGGAGACAACACCATCCTCTATGCCATAGAAACCTCCGATGGTCACAAAGGGTTGTTGGTGGACGCCTATGGTGCCTATTCCGGGAACATCCCGTCAGAAATTGTCCAAAAACTTAGGATTGACCGGTAAAGCGGTCCCGCATGGAGACGCAAATAGACCAGTTACGCATCAATTTTGACAATGAGGCCCTTTGGACCCTGAACCTGGCCCTGGCCCTGGTCATGTTTGGGATTGCCCTGGAATTGCGCCCTTCCGATTTCTCCCGGATTATGCGAAAGCCCCGCTCAGTCCTGACGGGGGTTTGCTGCCAGTTTCTCCTCCTGCCCGCCCTGACCTTCTTTTTGGTCTGGTGGTGGGAGCCCCTCCCCAGCTTTGCCCTGGGCATGATCCTGGTGGCTTCCTGCCCCGGGGGCAATGTTTCCAATTTTATGTCGCATCTGGCAGGCGGGAATACGGCTTTATCCGTAAGCCTTACCGCTTTGGCCACCTTGCTGACGGTAGTGATGACCCCTTTGAATTTGCAGGTTTGGGGCGGTCTTTATGCTCCTTCGGCTGCCCTGCTGACGGAAGTCCGTATCGATTTATGGGAAATGGTCCGGCTGGTAGCCCTTCTGCTGGGACTTCCGCTGATAGCCGGAATGGCCTTCGGGCATTGGAAGCCGCGGCTGGCAGAGCGGATTTCAAAGATCTTCAAGGCAGCTTCCCTTCTCTTTTTTGTCTTTCTGATTTTTATAGCCCTTTACCATAACCGGGATAATTTTTTGGATTATATCGGGCTGGTTTTTACACTGGTGTTTTTCCATAATCTGGCTGCCTTCGGTCTGGGATACTTCGGTAGCCGGCTGATGGGCCTCGGCCCAAAAGATGTGAAAAGCATAACGATCGAGACCGGGATACAGAATTCCGGACTTGGGCTCCTGCTGATTTTCACCTTTTTTGAAGGTCTGGGGGGAATGGCGCTTCTGGCCGCATTCTGGGGGATATGGCATCTGGTATCTGGTCTGGCCCTCTCTGGTTTATGGACCAGGATCCCGGTAAAGAAGGAATCCGTCCTATGAAAGGGATCTTATACAGTACCTTAAAAACGTTTATCCGGATTGGATTTTTCTTTTATTTCCGGGAAATACGGATGTATGGGATTCAGGGGGTTCCTTCGGACAGGCCGGTGATGTTGCTTCCCAATCACCAGAATGCGCTAATAGATGCCTTGCTGTATGCCGCCTTTGCCCGGGGGCGAAGGCCATATTTTTTGACTCGTTCCGATGTCTTCAGGAATCCCGTACTGCGCTGGCTTTTTGCCGGATTGCGGATGATGCCTATCTACAGGTTACGCGACGGCAGGGATACCCTGCACAGGAACCAGGCTGTTTTCCGGCGTTGTGCAACTCTTTTTGCCGGGGGGGAGCATATCCTCCTGTTTCCCGAGGCCAACCATAGCCTGGTCAGAAGGGTACGTCCGCTGAGCAAGGGCTTCACCCGTATCCTTTCGGAGAGTTTCCAGACCTACCCCCGGCTGGACATACAGGTGCTGCCTGTAGGGGTCAATTACCAGGAGGCTGACGGCTTTCCCGACAGGGTGGCCTTTTATTTCGGGACCCCTTTCAGTGCCCGGGAGTACTGGTCCGAAAACACACAGGAACTCGCCATTGCCTCCCTGAAGGAGCGTGTTTTTGATTGGATGACCCAACTCACTGTGCATATCCCACCTGAGGAGGATTCCGCTTTCTGGGAAGCACGGTTGGAGCAAATGGAAGTGGATTTCCTGGATCCCACGCGGGTTAATACGTTTATTTCGGGGGGACCGGCCCCTGAGCCGTTGGGCAGGAAAAGAAGGGGGACACCAGGCCGTATCTGGGATTTTGTGTTTCGCCTGCTGAACGCCCCGGTTTGG